>NZ_JBHVRT010000012.1:0-234971 GCF_042885555.1 Kitasatospora sp. NPDC058048
GGCCGGGACCGTCGGTACGGTCCCGGCCGCCGCGCCGCCGCTCCGGGGCGACTGCGGGACCTACACCCGCGCGTCGGTGGCCAGGGCCTGCGCCACCGGGAGGTTGGGCTGCGGGTGGGTCAGCAGGTGCACGCCCGCCGCCAGCGCGCCGCCGACCAGCGGGGCGAGCAGGAACAGCCACAGCTGCGACAGCGCCCCGCCGCCCGCGAACAGCGCCGGGCCGAGGCTGCGCGCCGGGTTGACCGAGGTACCGGTGAGCGGGATGCCGACCAGGTGGACGACCACCAGCGCGACGCCGATCGGCAGCCCGTCGAAGCCGACCGCGGCCAGCCGGTGGGTGACCGCCAGGACGACGTAGACCAGCAGGAAGGTGAGGACGACCTCGGTCAGGAACGCGCCGCCGGCGTTGATGTGCACCTGGGAGCGGTCGCCCCAGCCGTTGGTGCCGAGCTTGCCGTGGGTCTCCAGCCCCGGTATCTGCTTCGCCAGCAGCAGGACGAGCGCCGCGCCCGCGATGCCGCCGAGCACCTGCGCCACCCAGTACGACACCGCCGTGCGGCCGTCGATCCGGCGCGCCAGCAGGAAACCGAGCGTCACCGCCGGGTTGACGTGGCAGCCGGAGATCGGGCCGAGCGCGTACGCGAGCGCCAGCAGCACGAAGCCGAAGGCGAACGCGATGCCCACCGGACCGATCGCCTCCCCCGCGAGCACCGCCGCACCCACCGCCAGCAACACCAGCAGCAGGGTCCCGACGAACTCGCCGATCACCGCCCGCCTGTCCGTTCCGCCCATGCGCCTGGTCCTCCTGACCGTCAGGGCAGGCGGTCCGGTGCCGCCCACGTCCGGCCAACCCTGGTCGACCGTTCGGGGGACCGCATGTCGGCCGGACGGCTCAGCGCCGTGTTCACGGCGCGTCCGCCTGCCGAATTACTCCGAACGGATGAAACCGTACGAAAATGGCGAGCCCAATGCAAAACGGAGGTAAAACGGGCAGACGGGTACAGGTCGGGCGATGAACGGCTACCGGACCGTCAGCACGATCTTTCCGCGCAGGTGCCCGGCCTCGCTGACCCGCTGCGCCTCGGCCGCCTCCGCCAGCGGGAACACCCGGTGCAGCGGCAGTCGCAGGGTGCCCGCCTCGTGCAGGGCGAGCGCGGCCGCGAACGCGCGCCGGTGGTGGGACTCCACGCCCTCGACGCCGCCGTTGAACCGGACGCCGTGCTCCTGCGCCCCCACGACGTCGGCGATCGTCAGCACCCGGTCCGCGCTGCCCGTCAGCTCGATCGACAACGGCAGCACCCCGCCCCGCCCGGCCGCGTCCAGCGCCCGGTCCACCCCGCCCGGCGCGGCGGCCCGCACCCACTCGGCCAGGCCCTCGCCGTACGCCACCGGGATCGCGCCGAGCTCGCGCAGGTGGTCGTGGTTCGCCTCGCTCGCGGTGCCGACCACGGTGATCCCGCGCGCCCGGGCGAACTGGAGCAGCACGGTGCCGACCCCGCCGGCCGCGCCGTGCACCAACAGCGTCTCGCCCGACCGCACGCCCAGCAGGTCGAGGACCCGCTCGGAGGTCTCGGCCGCCGTCGGGAGCGCGGCGGCCTCCTCCCAGCCCAGCCCGGCGGGCTTGTGGGCCAGCACCGCCGCGTCCACCAGCGCGTGCTCCGCGTACGCGCCGCCCATCATGCTGCCGAACACCTCGTCGCCGGGAGCGAAGCCGCTCACCCCGGCGCCGACGGCCTCGACCACACCGGACACCTCGACACCCGGCACATAGGGGAAGACGACCGGGAAGAGTGCGGCCAGCTCGCCGGTGCGCAGCCTGCGGTCCACCGGGTTGACGCCCACGGCGCGGACCGCGACCCGCACCTGGCCGGTCCCGGGCGCGGGCAGCTCGATGTCGATCGGGCGCAGCACGTCCGTGCCGCCGAACTCGGAGAAGGCGATCGCCTTGGTCATGGAAGGTCCTTAGGTTTCAGTGGAGTTGCCGACGGAGTCGCCGACGGAGCCAGTCGGTGGCGTTGCCGGCGGGTTCGCCGACGGATTCGCCGACAGAGTCGTCGGCGGAGCCGGTCAGTGGAGCCGGTCGCTTCCGACGACTTCCATCCTGTGCCCGGGACGGCGCGGGCCCGCCCGGCCCTTCGGACGGTTCGACCTGTCCGAACGGCCAGGCCGCGACGGCGGCACCCGAACTAGGCTGGACCGCATGGACGACATGAACGGCGCGGCGGACACCGCCGGCACGGACGAGCCCTGGCGGCGGCACTGGGGCCGCCCCGAGGACGCGCTGGCCCGGGCCGTCGAGGTGCTGCGCGCTCCCCGGCCGGACATCCTCCCCCGCCTGTCCGAGGTGCTCGGCACCCTCGTCCCGCACACCGCGCTCGCGCAGCTCAGCGGCGTCTGCACGTTCAACCCCACGCACGGCTACGGCCCGCCCGAGCTCACCGCGGCCCTCAGCACGCGGGACCTGTCCCGGCTGGCCGAACGCGCGGCCGCGACCACCTCGGCCGGCCGGCCCTGGCAGGGCGAGGCCGAACTCGCCGGACGGAACCGGCCGGTGGTGGTCGTGGCCACCACGCCGGCCGACGACAGCGGCGCCGCGCTGGTCCTCGTCCGGGCGGACACCGGACCCGTCGCACCCGGGGCACTCGCCGTCCTGCAACAGCTGTGGGACCTGGTGGTCGCCCACTCCGACCACCGCGCCACCGACGCCGCCCCCACCCAGACGGCCGCCTCCCGCGCCTCCGCCAACGCCCGGGCCCGCGCCATCGCCGAGTTCACCGGAACCCACAGCGCCGCGCTCACCGCGATCCTGGCGCCGCTGCGCGCGCCCGGCCTGGACGACGCCACGGCCCGCCGCACCGCCACCGAGCTGGCCGTCACCGCCCTGCTCGACCTGCGCCAGGGCGCCGAACTCGACCGCACGCTCAGCGAACAGCCCGCCGACGCCGCCTTCGCCCGGCTGGTGCGCGAACTGCGCCCACTGCTGCGCCACACCCGGGTCCACCTCGACGCCGCGCCCCCGGCGGAGGCCGGCCGCTCCATCCCGGCGGACGCCGCGCACACCGCCCGCGACGCCGTCCGGGTGGCCGTGCTGCTGATGCTGGAGCAGGAGAAGCCGACCCGGCTGCACGTCAGCTGGCAGCTCACGGCCGACGGCCTGCTGCGCGCCGTGGTGCGCGGCGACGGCCTCGGCGCACTGACCGCCGACGCCCTCGCCGTCCACCGCACCGCCGACCGCATCACCGCCCTCGGCGGGCACCACGGCGTCGAGGCGGTCCCCGGCTGGGGCACCACGGTGACCGTCGACCTCCCGCTGGCCCTGCCCGAACCCGCCGTCGTCACCGATCCGCTGGACGGCCTCCAGCCGCGCGAACGGGAGGTCCTCGACCAGCTGGCGCGCGGCCGCCGCAACCGGGACATCGCGGCGACGCTGCGGATCAGCGAGTCGACGGTGAAGTTCCACGTCGCCAACATCCTCGCCAAGCTCGACGTGTCCTCGCGCGGCGAGGCCGCCGCCCTGGCCCACCGCGCCGGACTGCCGCGCGGGCCGGTCGGGCTGCACGCGGCGTCCTGAACTCCCTCCCCCCGAAAGAAGACCCTCGTGACCGACCCCACCACCTGGGACCCGGCCGTCCCCGGCATCCTGCGCCTGCCCTCCGGCCGCCTCCTGCGCGGCCGCGGCCTCAGCCGCCCCCTGCCGCCCGGCCCCCGACCGGACTTCGGCCTCTACCTGTTGGGCCGCCCGCCGCACGTCGACTGGCCGAGCCGCTGGGTGCGCTGGCCCGACTTCCGCCTCCCCGCCGACCGCGCGGACGCCGCCGACGCCTTCCGCGAGGCCTGGGAGCGCGCCGCCACCGAACGCGTCGAACTCGCCTGCGCCGGCGGGCGAGGACGCACGGGCACCGCCCTCGCCTGCATCGCCGTCCTGGACGGCGTCCCGGCCGCCGAGGCCGTGCCGTACGTGCGGGAGCACTACAGCCGGCACGCCGTCGAAACGCCGTGGCAGCGCAAGTTCGTGGAGCGGCTAGCCTAGGCGGGGTGGGTAGCGATCCAGGGATTTCGGTGGCCAATGAGGTCACCGGAACGGTCAACGGTGACGTGATCCAGGCCGGAACGGTCAACCTGAACAAGGCTGTTGAGCCCGAGGTCACCGCCGGGTCGATGGCCGCCGCCCGCGCCGCGTACGCCCGGCGGGTGCGGGAGACGTACGGGCGGCTCGACCTGGAGGTGCTCACCCCGCTCTCCGAGCAGGGCGAGCACCCGGCGGTCGAGCTGCGGGAGGTGTTCGTCACCCCGCAGGTGCGGGAGAACCCGCCACCGGTGGAGCTGCCACGCGAGCTGGTCCACCGACTGCTCACCAGCGGCGAGTTCACGGCGGAGGAACTGCCGGGCGACCTCGGGCAGTCCGCTCTCGAACGGCTGCGCAACGAGTACCTGAACCGGCCGACGGAGGACGTGCTCTCCGTCCTCGCCGGGCCGCGCGGCGAACGGGTGGTCCTGCTCGGCGACCCGGGGTCGGGGAAGTCCACGCTCGCCCGGTACCTGGCCCTCACACTGGTGCAGGACGCCGACGGTCCGCTCGCCCCGCTGGGCGGCCTGGTCCCGCTGGTGGTCGAGCTGCGCCAGTACGCCGAGGGGCAGTGGCGCGAGCGCACCTTCGAGGACTTCCTCGACCACCGCCACACCGTCGCCGGAATGTCCCTCCCCGGCCCCGAGCTGCGCCAACTCCTCACCGACGGACGGGTCGTGGTCGTCCTCGACGGCCTGGACGAGCTCTTCGACCCGGGTGTGCGCGCCGCCACCGCCGAACGCATCGCCGCCTTCGCCGCCCGCTACGACCGGGCGCGCGTGGTTGTCACCTCGCGCATCATCGGCTACCAGCGCAGCGCCCTCGGCGGCGCCGGGTTCACCCACTTCATGCTCCAGGACCTCGATCCGGAGCGGATCGCCTGCTTCGCCCGCCGCTGGTACGCCATCGCCTGCCCGGCGGACGCCGAGCTGGCCGGCCGGCTGTTCGACCGCATCACCAGCGCCGTCGAGGCGTCCCGCCCCATCCGGGAACTCGCGGGCAACCCCTTGCTGTTGACCATCCTGACCATCATCGGCCGGCGTCAGACCCTGCCCCGCGACCGCCAGGGCGTCTACGAGCACGCGGTACGGGTCCTGGTCGCCCACTGGGACCGCGACACCAAGCACCTCAGCATCCCCCTGAAGCCCGGCGCCGCCGAGGCCCTCGGCCTCCTCGACGACCGCGAACGTCTGGAACTGCTCCGGCTGCTCGCCCGCCGCATGCAGGAGGGAACGGGTGGCATCGCCGGGAACCACATCCACGCGGAGGAGCTGGAGGAGGTGTTCCGCGACTACTTCACCCAGTTCGGCCTCCCGCCCCACCAGTGCCTCGCCGCCGCCCGCGCGCTGCGCGACCAGCTGCGGGAGCGCAACTTCATCCTGGCCCGGTACGGCGGCGAGGTCTACGGATTCGTCCACCGGGCGTTCCTGGAGTACCTCGCGGCGGCGGACATCGTCCAGCGCTACACGGTGGGACGGGAGTGGTCGCCGGAGGAACTGATCGAGGAGGTCTTCGCGCGGCGGGTGGAGGACTCGATGTGGCACGAAGTCCTGCTCCTGGTGGTCAACCGGCTGAGCGAGGCGGACGCGGGGAGGGTGGTCGACCACCTGCTGGAGCAGGAGAACGCGGACTCCTTGATTCTGGCCTTCCAGTCATTGGCCGAGGTGCGGAAGATCGGGCTGCTGAACGCACAGAGCAGCCGTGCGATCGACTCCCTTGTCGCCGCATTGAGTGCGCCCGAATTCGCCGGTGCCATCGGACCGATAACCACCGCGCTGACTGCGCTGACCGCGACCCCCGCCTGGGCGGGACGTGGCCAATTCCTCTTCTGGTTCCACCTCCAAGGGCTGTTCACCGAGATGTGCAGGAAGGCGTCGATGGTGGCCGCCGCGTTCGACTCCACCATCGAGGGTTCCCTTGCCCGCATAACTTTTGGCCACCCGAGCGTCCGCGCCTCCGCCGTCGAGGCCCTGGCGCACCGGTGGGTCGGCCATGCCGGACTTCCGGCCACTCTGCTGGAACTCACAGCAGAGAATCAGCGCGAGGATGTCCGTTCCCGTGCGCTGGCAGAACTGGCGACGCGGTGGCCCGAGCATCATGCCGTCCTCCCTCTGGCCCTACGGAGCGCTGCCCGCTCGCCCGACGCTTCAGCGCGCAGGTCCGCATTGCGGCTCCTCGAGAGACGGGCACAGCATCCTGCTGTCCTGCCGCTCCTCCTGAAGCGCGCCACGGCCGACCCGGACTGGCTGACCAGGGAGACCGCGCTACGGGCACTCCGTTCGGGCTGGCCCGACCATCCGGACGTCCAACGGGTCCTCCAGGAAGCGGAGGAGCCGCGAGGTGGCTACCGCTACCGGCGCGAAACCACCTTGGTTCATGTCCCCGGGCCCTCCGACAGTCTCACCGATTTCATGGAAACCGCCAAAGACGCCAACGAGACCGTTCGGGCTTTCGCGGTCCCGAGCCTCGCAAGAACGTGGCCAACGGCCGACGAGGTACGCCGAGTGATTCTCGACCTCGCAACCGAAGACCCCGCCATCGAGGTCCGCAGAATTGCGGTCAGGGAACTCGCGGACCACTGGCCCGGGGACCCGGAAGTCCGAGCCCTGTTCTGGCAACTCGCCACGGCCGACACCGATGGCGAGTTGCGCTGCCACGCCGTCGAGGGCATCGCCGCCTCGGACGACAGCGCACCCGAGACCCTCGCACTGCTCACGCGGTCGGCCATGGACCCCGAGTCCACCCGGCTGAGGGCCCTGGCATTGACGCTACTGGCCACACTCCATGGGGCCATCGGCGGAACGACCCAGTTGCTGCTCACCCGCGCCCACGGAGGACCCTGCCTCCGAGGTCCGTGGAACAGCACTCAGTTGTTACGCGCTTCTCGCCCTTGACATGGCAGAAAGCACCATTCGCGGCCGGGCCGCCGACGACCCGAGCCCGGACGTCCGCAGCCGGGCGCTGACCACGCTCGCCTGGCAGTGGCCCAACAGTCCGGAGACCATGGCAGCGCTCCGACACGCTCTGGCCGACGACCCCGACCCCGAGGTCCGCGAGGCCGCCGAGGCCGGGCTCGGGGCGGTCGCGCACCTCACCTCCGGCACCTGAATCCCCTCAGAGGTTCCAGGTGCGGGCCGCCGCCCACGTCTCCAGCGGCTGCCAGTCGATCTCGGGGTGCTCGGCGTGCAGGGCTTCGGTGTCGATGCCGAGCCCGGGCTCCTGGAAGTAGCGGAACATCGTGGCGAGGTCCTCGGAGTACCCCGCCACGACCGAGAGCGGCACCTCCTCGCAGCGGATCGGCCGACCGCTCGCCGCAGTGATCGCGGCGGCGATCTGCTCGCCGGTGCGCCACTGGGAGGCGATGTCGATGCGGCGGCCCGCGTAGGCCTCGGGGCGGGCGAGGACGTGGGCGGCGAAGGCGCCGATGGTGCCGGCGGCGATCACGGGGAGCGGGACACCGGGCGGCATGGGGAGGTGGAAGACGCCGTCGCGCAGGGACTGGAGGCTCCAGTCGTTGGCGTAGTTGTCCATGAAGGCGGCCGGGCCGAGGACGGTCCACGGCAGGCCGAGGCCGGCCAGGTGCCGCTCGACCCGGTACTTGCTGTCGAAGTGCGGGATGCCGGTGGAGCGGTCGGCGTTGGTGGCGGAGGTGTAGACGACGTGCCGGACGCTTCCGACGGCCCGGGCGGCGTCCAGCAGGGCGGCGGCCTGGCGGACTTCGGCGTCGGGGTCGGTGCCGAACGGGGTGGACATCGCGAACAGCGCGCCGGCGCCGTCGAGTGCCGCGGCGAGGGAGGCCGGGTCGTCGAAGTCGGCGCGGACCACGTCGGCGCCGAGGGCGGCGAGTTCGGCGGCGGCGGGCGAGCCGGGCTCGCGGGTGAGGGCGCGGACGGGGCGGCCGGCGCGCAGCAGGGCGCGGGCGGTGGCGCCGCCCTGGGCTCCGGTGGCTCCGGTGACGGCGACGGGGGGCGAAGGCTCGATTATCTGCGTCATGCAGACAACATAGGGCGCTATCTCTGCGCGACGCAAACAATTATCGGGCGGCCGGTTACCCTTCCCCCATGACGATGTCCCGCGACGAGCTGATGGCCCGACTGTGGCCGGTCTCGCGCCGCTACCTGGCCTCGTACGTGCTGTTCAACCAGGCCGTCGCCGACCACCTGGGCATGCACCCGACCGACGTCCAGTGCCTCAACCTGCTCACCCTGGAGGACGGGCCGGTCACCACCGGCCGGATCGCCGAGCTCACCGGACTCACCAGCGGCTCGGCCACCCGGCTGGTCGACCGGCTGGAGAAGGCCGGGCTGGTCACCCGGCAGCGCGACGAGGCGGACCGGCGGCGGGTGCTGGTCGCGGTCCGCCCCGAGGCGCTGGAGCGCTTCGGGGCGGTGTGGCGCGAGCTGTCCACCGACTGGGTGGCCGCCTTCGCCGAGGACACCGAGGTCGAACTCGACTTCCTGCTACGGCACATGAACCGCACGGTCGAGCTGAGCCACCGGCAGATCGCCCGGCTCGCGGCCATGGATCCGAACGGCTCGAACGGGCCCTGAGCCCACGCGGGTGAAGCCCCCGGACGGGCCCGGACGGATCCCCGGCCGGGTCAGGACGACGCCAGTGGCGGCAGGGAACCGAGGGCGAGGACGTCGGCGCGGCCGGCGCGGTAGACGGTCCCACCGGCGGCAGCCAGCGAGACCGGATTGCCGCCCCCGCTGCCGCCGTCGAGCGGCTCCGACCGGTCCTGCCAGCGCAGCCCGCTCGTCGCGGGGTCGAAGGCGTACAACTGCTCGTCGCCCGCATCCGCGTACACGCCACCGCCGTCGGCGGCGACCATGGCGACCGGCCCGGGACGGCTGCCCGCGGGCACGTCGGTCGACCAGCGCCGGTCGCCGGTTTCGACGTCCAGCCCGGTCAGGCGGACCCCGCCGAACACGACGGCCGTCCCGTCGGCGGCCGACAGCGGACAGTCCACCACGCCGTGCTGCACGGACCTCCACCGCACCTCGCCGGTCGTCCCGTCCAGTGCGGAGACGAACGTGGAGACCATCGCCTCGTTGACGGACACGAGGAGGACCGTGCCCCGGTGGACGGTGAGCGGTCCGGTCGCGACGACGTCGCGCTCCCACAGCCGCTCGCCGCTGCGCGCGTCGAGGGCCAGGACCCCGGTCGACCTGCCCGCCGCGTACACGGTGCCGCCGGCGAGGGCCAGGGCGGCCGAGGCGCCCGCCGGACCGGTCCACCGCGGCTCGCCCGTCGCCAGGTCGTAGCAGCGCACGGAGGACCCGTGCACGGCGAACACGCTGCCGCCGCCGACGGCGGGGCCCTGCCGCCACCCGCCCTCGGACCGGTCGGACAGGGCGGCCTCCCACCGCGGCTCCCCCGAAGCGGCGTCCAGAACGCACAGCCGGGTGTCGGTGGCCACGCAGACCACCCCGTCCCCGGCGGCCACCGGCCAGCCACCCTGGGGGCCGGCCGCGTCGGGCGTGCTGACCGCACGGCTCCAACGGACCTCGCCGGTGCGCGGGTCGAGGGCGCGCACACTGCCGTCGAACCCGGAGGCGTACAGACCCTGCCGGCGACCGGCGGACAGCGCGAGCCGCCCGTTCGCGGCGGTCGTCCGCCAGAGCCTCGGCCCGTGGGAGTCCCCCTGGCGGACCCAGGCTTCGAGGCCCGCCGCGGCCGCGAGCGCGCCCAGGCCGACGACACCCATCAACAGCTTCCGGCGGCCGACCGGGCGCCGGGTCGGCCGGGTCGGCGCGGTGCCCCGCTCCGGCTCGGGCTCGGGCTCGGGCATCAGCACCGGCACCGGCACCGGCTCGGGCATCGGCTCCGGTTCGGGCTCCGGGTCCGGCATCGGCTCCGGTTCGGGCTCCGGGTCCGGCATCGGCTCCGGTTCGGGCTCCGGCTCCAACTCGGGCCCGGGCCCGGGCTCGGGCTCCAACTCGGGCCCGGGCTTCGCCACGTCACCCCGTGCGGCGTCCTGTCTCGCATGCTCGTTCACGCCTGACAGGACTCCGCACCCCGCCCCGGGGTTGCCCCGGAACCGGAAGAAGATCACGACACGCCGGAACGGCGGCCGACACTACGTCTTCCGCAGCTGCGGCGCCGGCACCCCGATCAGCAGTTGCCGCACCGCGTCCCAGGCCGCGCGCAGGGCGGCCGCGACGGCCCGGGTGTCGGAGCCGAGCAGTCGCAGCCAGGCGCCGCTGTCCTGCGGCAGCACGCTGACCCCGTACAGCAACTCGTCGCGGCCCCGGCCGCAGTCGGCCACGGCCTCGTGCAGGACGTCCGCGATCCGGCCCGCCGGGGCGAGCGGGCTGAGGACGTACAGGCTGGACATCACGTCGTGCCCGGCCAGCACCGCCGGCCCGGTGACCCCGCTGCCCCCGGCCGGCGAGGGCTCCAGCCGTACGGTGTCCAGTGCCACCAACTCGCCGTCAGGACGCCGCACTTCGAGGTCGGAAGCGAACACCCGGTAGGCGTTGCGCTCGCCCCGGGCGAGCCGGCCGGCCAGGACGGTCTCACCGGCCAGCACCGTCGCCTCGGGGTCGACGGTGAGGACGGTCCGCTGGTAGAGGCGCGAGTCGACGAAGGGGATCACCGGCTCGGGCAGGTACTCGACGTAGGCGCGCGGGCCCGCCGCCAGGTTGACCAGCTGCGTCGCGTAGTCGTACTCCATCCGGTAGACCTTGGTGGCCGCCTGGGTGGTCAGGTGGACCGCCGTGTCGGCGCCGCAGCGCAGGTCGGTGCGGAGCCGGTCGGCCTGGAGGATGCCGCCGCCGGTGGACATCAGGAAGGTGACGGCGAGATCGGGGCGGGCCGGGTCGAAGTACAGCGGGCGCATGATCTGCAACGGCGACTTCTGGTAGTGGCCGGTGAGTTCGGTGCGCCCGCCGATCCGCTCGAAGGCCAGTTCCAGCAGCCCGACCTTGCCGGGACGCCCGACCGCGAGGGTGTCGGGCGTCCCGGCGTGGCGCCGGACCTCGTACGGGACGCGGGCCGGCTCGTAGTGCCGGCGGTCGAGCCGGGGCACGCCCGAAGCCGGAGCGTCCGCACCGGGCGCGGCGGGCGCACCGGGCGCACCGGCCTGAGCGGCCGCACCGGCCGGGACGTCCTGCACGTCCTGAACGGCCCGGGCAGCCGACGCGACCGTCACGCCGGAACCTTGCGGAAGGTCTCCAGGAAGGCCGCGATCTCCTCCAGCCCCTCCCCCGTCAGGCAGTTGGTGAGCACCACCGGCCCGCCCTCGCGCACCCGGTGGGCGTCGGACTCCATCACCCCGAGGTCGGCGCGGACGTACTGGGCGATGTCGATCTTGTTGATGACCAGCAGGTCCGACTCGGTGATGCCCGGGCCACGCTTGCGGGGCATCTTCTCGCCCTCGGCGGTGTCGAGGACGAAGAGGAAGAGGTCCACCAGCACCGGGCTGAAGGTCAGGGTGAGGTTGTCGCCGCCGGACTCGAACAGCAGGGTGTCGACGTCCGGGAAGCGCTCCAGCATCTCGGCGCCGGCCGCGAGGTTCATCGTCGGGTCGTCCCGGACGGCCGTGTGCGGGCAGGCGCCGGTCTCCACGCCGACCACCCGCTCCGGGTCCAGCAGCCCGGCCAGGGTGCGCCGCACGTGCTGGGCGTCCTCCTGGGTGTAGATGTCGTTGGTGATGACCGCCGGGCGGTGGCCGCGGGCGATCAGCACCGGGACGAGCGCCTCGATCAGCGCCGTCTTGCCGGAGCCCACCGGGCCGCCGATGCCCACGCGGAGCACGTTCTCGGTCAACTCTCCTCCTTGGATTGGTCGTTCTGGTGGCACGCGTACGCATCGAGTGGTCAGCTCATGAACAGCCGGGCCTCCGCCCGTTCGTGCCGCCCGGACATGGCGTCCGCGACCGGCACGCAGCCGCCGAGGTCCGCCAAGTCCCGTGCCAGCGCGGCGGAGACGACCTCCCGGATCACCGGGGAGGCCGCCCGCAGCACCACCTGCGCCTTGCGGTGGTCGGTCAGCCGCAGCCGGAGGGCCGCGCCGACGAAGCTGGTGCAGAACGCGAACAGGTCGCTGGTGACGGCCTGTTCGACCGGAACGCCGGCCGAGGCGTACGCCACCCCGGCCGCCACCGCCTGGCAGCCGGGGGCCCGCTTCCGCGCGACCAGTTCGGCGTACCGATCCAGCGCCTCGCCGCCCACCGACTCCCGGGCGATGTCCAGGAGTTGGCGTCCGGTCCGGGTGGCGGCCAGGCGCAGTTCGCGGTTGAGCCGGGTGGCGTGCAGCCGCTGGTCGGTCTCGGCGAGCAGCGCCCAGTCGCCCGCCGTGGCCGCCCGGTGGGCCAGGACCAGCGCCGTGGCGTCGGACGGTCCGACGCCGTGCCGCAGCAGGTCGGCGAGCAGCGCGGGCAGGGTGTCCGGGGTGACGGCCTTGGCCTGGGCGTAGCCCTCCAGCCCGTGCGACAGGGTGTAGAAGCCGCTGGGGAAGGCCGAGTCGGTCAGCTGGAGGCAGACCAGCAGCGCGTCCAGGCCGTGCCCCGACACACCGGCGTCGGCAGCGACACCGACGACACCACCGGCCTCGGCGACAGCGGTGCCGCTCACGCGAGGTAGAACAGGTGGTTGAGCGGCAGTTCGCGGGCCGGCTCGATGGTGGCGGGCTCGCCGTCCAGGGTGACCTTGTACGTCTCGGGGTCGACCGCGATCTTCGGCAGCGCGTCGTTGCGCACCATGTGCTGCTTGCCGACCGAACGGCACCGCCGCACCGGCAGCACCCGGCTCTCCAGCCCGAGTCGGGCCGGAACCCCGAGGTCGACGGCGGCCTGCGACATGAAGGACACCCGGGTGGCCTGCCTGGTCCGGCCGTACTGGCCGAACATCGGGCGGTAGTAGACCGGCTGCGGGGTGGGCAGCGAGGCGTTCGGGTCGCCCATGAGCGCCCAGTTGATCACGCCGCCCTTGATGACCATCTTCGGCTTGGCGGCGAAGGAGTTGATCGGCCAGAGCACGATGTCGGCGAGCTTGCCGGGCTCCAGCGAGCCGATGTGGTCGGCGGTACCGGAGGCGACGGCCGGGTTGATGGTGAGCTTGGCGAGGTAGCGCAGCACGCGGGCGTTGTCGTTGCGCTCGCTGTCGCCGGCCAGCTTGCCGCGCTGGTCCTTGCAGTGGTGGGCGGTCTGGAAGGCGCGGGTGAAGGACTCGCCGATCCGGCCCATCGCCTGCGAGTCGGAGGAGAAGATCGAGATGACGCCCTCGTCGTGCAGCACGGTCTCGGCGGCGATGGTCTCGGCGCGGACCCGGGAGTCGGCGAAGGAGACGTCCTCGGGGATGCTGTGGCTGAGGTGGTGGCAGACCATCACCATGTCCAGCAGCTCGTCCACGGAGTTGACGGTGTAGGGCAGCGTGGGGTTGGTGGAGGACGGCAGCACGTTGGGCTCGCCGGCGATCCGCATGATGTCGGGGGCGTGGCCGCCGCCCGCGCCCTCGGTGTGGAAGGTGTGGATGGTGCGGCCGTCGATCGCGGACAGGGTGTCCTCGAAGTAGCCGGACTCGTTGAGGGTGTCGGTGTGGATGGCCACCTGCACGTCGTACTCGTCGGCGACGCTCAGCGCGCTGTCGATCGCGGCCGGGGTGCTGCCCCAGTCCTCGTGCACCTTGAGGCCGCACACGCCCGCCTCGACCTGCTCGCGCAGGGCTCCGGGCAGCGAGCCGTTGCCCTTGCCGAGCAGGCCGACGTTGACGGGCAGGTCCTCGACCGCCTGGTACATCCGGTGGATGTACCACGGGCCGGGGGTGCAGGTGGTGCCGTTGGTGCCGTCGGACGGGCCGGTGCCGCCGCCGATCAGGGTGGTGATGCCGTTGCTCAGCGCCTCCTGCACCTGCTGCGGGGCGATGAAGTGGATGTGGGTGTCGATGCCGCCGGCGGTGGCGATCAGGTGCTCGCCGGAGATCACCTCGGTGCCGGGGCCGATCACCAGCCGCGGGTGCACGCCGCTCTGGGTGTGCGGGTTGCCGGCCTTGCCGACGGCGACGATCAGGCCGTCCTTGACGCCGATGTCGCCCTTGACCACGCCGAGCACCGCGTCCATGACGACCACATTGGTGATGACCAGGTCGAGCGCCCCCTGGAGCGAGGTCGCGGCCGGGTCCTGGGCCATCCCGTCGCGGATGCCCTTGCCGCCGCCGTAGACGGCCTCGTCGCCGTAGTGGCCCTGGTTGAAGTCCTGCTCGACCTCGACCAGGAGGTTGGTGTCGGCGAGGTGGAAGCGGTCGCCGACGGTGGGGCCGAAGAGGTCGGTGTACTGCCTGCGGGAGAGGATGGCCATCAGCGGTCGCCTTCCTGGTGGGTCTCCGTGCGGAAGTCCCGGGGCCGGTCTTCCTTGTGGTCGAGGTTGGTGCCCTTGAAGCCGAGGGCGATGGCCCGGTCGACGGCGCGGGCGCGGGTGGCGGGGGCGGTGATGCCGCCGTCCACGAGGTTGGCGAAGCCGACCAGGCGGCGGTGGCCGCCGAACTCGGCGAGCGTGACGTCCTTGGTGTCTCCCGGCTCGAACCGGACGGCGGTGCCGGCCGGGATGTCCAGGTGCTTGCCGAAGGCGGCGTTGCGGTCGAAGTCGAGGGCGCGGTTGGCCTCGAAGAAGTGGTAGTGGGAGCCCACCTGGATCGCCCGGTCGCCGGTGTTGCTGACCGTGACGGTGGCCTTGGCGCGGCCGGCGTTGATCTCCACCGGGTCCTCGCCGTACAGGTATGCGGCGCTACCGGACATGGCCGGCCTTCCTTTCTGCCGGGTCAGTGGGGATGTGCGCGGGTCCCCGGGCGTGGCCGGGGCGGTCGTGCGAATGGTGCTGGTGGTTCTGATGCTGGTGCTGGTGGTTCCCGTGCGGCTGGTGGTGCTGGTGCTGATGGCTCTGCTCGTCCGGCCCGTGGCTGTGCGCGTAGCCGTGCCCGTGCTCGGCGTCGAGGCCGGCCAGGATGCCGTCCTCCCCGTGCCCGAGCAGGTGCAGCGCCGCCGCCGTCCGGGCCGCGACCACCCCGGCGACGGCGGACGGCCGCAGCAGCGGACCGCCGTCCCGTACGCCGGGCAGCGGGGTGCGCAGGGCCGGCCCGAAGGAGGCCGGAACGGCCGTCACCTCGCGGGCGCCGAGCAGGCGGCAGCGTTCGGCGCCCTCGGCCGGGTCGGGGTCGCCGCCGTCGAGGGCGACCTCGACCCACCGGTGCTTGCCGTACTGGCGGGCGAGGCGGGCGATCCGGAACAGCTCGGCGTCCTCGAACGGGCCGGCCGCCGGCGCGGTGACCAGCACCGCGCCGTCGGGGGCGGCGCCGGCGGCGGCGCGCAGCCAGCCGGTCAGGTGGTCGGCGGCGGCGAAGGGGGCGGTCAGCGCGAGCCGTCCGCGGCCTTCCCCGCCGGCCAGCCAGCGCAGCGCCCGGGCGGTGTCGGCGACCAGTGCGGGGTCGCGGCCGAGCGTCATCGGCACGACGCACACCGGTCCGTCGCCCGCCGCGGCGAGCGCCGACCGTACGGCCTCGGTGAGCGGACGGCCCGCGGGGGCGACCGCGTGCACGGTGGCACGCCCGGCGGCCGGGGGCCGGGTGGTGGAAGGCACCGTGGTCGGGTGCCGGGCGGCGGCCGGTCCGGTGGACCCGCCGACCACCAGGGCGGCGAGGTCGCGTCCGCCGTCGCTCTCGTGCCCACCGGCCAGCACCACGGTGGCGGCCTGAATCCGGGTCATCGCTCAGGCACCCACCGGGTCGTGGCAGGAGACCAGCTTGGTCCCGTCCAGGAACGCCGCCTCGACCTGGAGCAGCGGGAGCATCTCGCGCACGCCGGGCATGACGTCCTCGCCGCCGACGACCTGCTTGCCGATCTCCATGCACTCGGCGACGGTCCGGCCGTCCCGGGCGCCCTCCATGATCGCCTCGCTGATCAGCGCGCAGGCCTCGCTGTAGTTCAGCTTGACGCCGCGGTCTCGGCGTTTGCGGGCCAGGTCGGCGACGACGTAGATGTACAGCTTGTCCATCTCACGCGGCGAGAGATTCACGGGTATCACTCTTCCTTTCCGGGAATCCGATGAATGGCAGGGAGTGCTCGCGGCAATCGACCTGCCGAGAGTTCAAAAGCGAAGAGAAGCGAGGGAAGCGAGGGGAAGCAAGGGAACGAGAGCGGCGGGGAAAGTGGGGAAAGCGGGGAAAGTGAGGGGGGATCGCGGGGGCGTCGGGCGCGGAATCAGACCCGGCGCAGGCGCGGGACGGCCGGCGCGGCCGCCAGGAACAGCATCGTGGTCAGCACGAACGGCCACGTGAAGGCATGGCCGCCGAAGGGCGCGGAGACCGCGCCGAGCGCCGGGGTCAGCACCGTCGCGCCGGCCGCACCGAGCAGGGCGTAGGCCGCGCTCCAGGCGTCGGGCGCCAGGAACACCCCGCACAGCGCGAGGGCGACCAGTACCCCGCTGTACCCGAGCAGGCCCTGCCCGACGGCCTCGCCGGGGGCGCCGAACGCCCAGGCCGTGAGCAGCCCGGTGGCGCTTCCCGCGCAGGCCATCAGGCCCGCGAGCCGGCTCGCCGCGAACAGCCCGGCCAGGAACAGCAGGCCGGCGTACCACTGCGGCACGAGGAAGATCTGACCGATGTTCGCGAAGAACCCGTGCCAGAGCTGGTCCCAGCTCAGCCCGGTCGGCCCCTCCGCCGGAACGGGCAGGGCGGCGGGCGCTCCCGCCCCGTGCCACAGCCGCCGCAGGCCGGGGGCGGCCGCCGTGACGGCGGTCGCGACCAGGCAGAACGGCGCGGTCAGCGCAGGCAGCCGCCAGGTGGCGAGCAGCGCCCCGAGTCCCGCCGCGACCACCACGGCGACGGCGGCCCCGAGGGCCGCCACCGCGACCGTCGCGGGGTGCCCGGCGCCCAGGAAGACGGCGCAACCCAGCGCCACCAGGCACCCGTTGTACCCGTGCAGCCCCGCCCCGACGGCCTCCCGGTCGAGCCCGAGCCCGTACGCGACGGCGGTGGAGACGGCACTGCCCAGCAGCCCGTAGAGGCCGTACCGCCAGTCGGCGGCGAACAGTGCGGCCACGAAGAAGAGTCCGCAGACGACGGACGGCATGAAATCGACCTGCGCGACGCCGCGCAGCACTTCCGCGAACCACCTGCCGGATATCGGACGAGTCGCCACCGAGGCGCTCTCCCCACCTTGTTGCCCATCCATGCTGCGCACCAATTTTCCGGTACGGCCGGCCTGCCGAAAGTCGGCCCCGGCGATTCCTCCGGAACCGTACTCCTACGGTTTGCGAAGTCCAGGGGGCACGGGCTGTTATGCCAAATCCACGAAGGGTGACCATCGGGCCACTGAGCTGCAACAATCTGTTGAAGTCAGTGCGGGTCGCGTTCGTTGCAGGGAGAAATCCTTTGCGAAGTTTTACCGACGGTTGGCATCGGCGCCGCCGGGGTCCGCGCTCACTCCACCCGGCCCAGATGCCGCGCCAGGAACCGTTCGGAGGACACCAGTTGGAGCTCCGGCAGCTCCAAATGGCCCCCGGGGTTGGCGTGCAGCGTCTTCTCCCGCGAACCCAGCGCGCCGAACAGGGCCAGCGCCCCCTCGCGCAGGACCAGTTCGTCGTCCCACTGGAGGAGGAACTCCACCGGCACCCCGACCCGCTCCGCCGCCTCCGTCTGCGACGGGTGCCCCGTCAGCCCGAACACCGCGACGGCGACCCGGGGTTCGGCCGCCGCCAGCGGGATGCCAATCACGCTCCCCAGCGACAGCCCCCAGTACCCCACCGGCCCGAGGCCCTCCGCCCGCCCGCCCAGCGCGTCCAGCACGGCCACCCATTCCGGCACCGCCCGCTCCGCGAGCGCCGCCGTGTGCCGCGCCACCCACGCGCTGATCGGCCGCCCCGCGGCGATCAACTCCCCGATCTCGGTGGCGAACCGCTCGTCCTGCGCACTGCGCGGCCGCTCCCCGTGCCCCGGCGCGTCCAGCGCCACCGCCGCGCACCCGAGCTCCCGCACGCACCGGCGGGCCCGGTCCACCAGTCCCGGCACCAGCTTGTGCTGCCCGCCGCCGTGCCCCAGCAGTAGCAGCGGCCGCCCGCCGAGGGGCGGTCCGTCCGGCTGCCAGAGCACCCCGGGCACGCCGTCGAGGGTGAAGCGGCGCTGCGTCACGCCGTCCGCGCTGGATTCCGAGGTGAAGTGCACCCCGCCATCATGGCTCCCGACACACGTTCGGGTCCCGGCTTTTCCGCGTTGCCGGCGGAGCGGACCGCCACCGGCGGCTCCGCGGCGGCCCGCACGCCACGGCACCGGAGGGCACCGGAGGCCGGGCGGGCCGACGTTCCGCTCCGGGCTCGCCGCACCGGGATTCCGGTGCCTGTGAGCGCTACTGCGCGGCCGGGGCGGACTCGCCGAGGAAGGCGAGGAGGAGGGCGGTGGTTTCGGCCGGGCGCTCCAGGCTGGGGAGGTGGCCGGCCCAGGGGAGTTCCTGGTGGCGGGCATCGGGGAGGAGGGTGGGGAGGGTGGCGGCGATGTCGCGGAAGTCCTGGAAGTCGTGGGCGCCGGCCACGGCCAGGGTGGGGGCGGTGATCCGGCCGAGGTCGACGTCCTCGCGGTCGGGGCCGAACGTCGCCTCCATCTGGACGTCGAAGGCGTGACGCTGCATCCGGCGGACGTGCGCGCGCGTCTGCTCGTCGGCCTCCGGGCCGAGCCAGGACTCGACGTTCAGCTCGACGGCCGCGTCGATCTCCCCGGCCTCGATCAGCTCGTCCTCCCGGCCGCCGAAGGCGCGCAGGGTGTCGCTGGGCCGGTGCCCGGGGATGCCCGCGCAGAGCAGGGCCAGCCTGGTGACCGCCTCGGGACGCAGCGCGGCCGTCGTCAGGGCGATCCGGCCGCCGTGGGAGGCGCCGACCAGGGCGGCGGCCTCGATGCCCAGGTGGTCGAGCAGGGCCAGGACGTCCCCGGTGTCGCTGTACGGGCCGTCCGCGAGCGGCGTGTCGCCGAAGCCGCGGAAGTCGCAGCGGACCACCCGGTACCCGGCGTCGATCAGCGGCTGCCACTGCGCGTCCCACATCCGCCGGTCGCACACCGAGGAGTGCAGCAGCACCACGGCGGGCCCACTGCCTGCTACATCATGAGAAATGATCATCCGGCGGATAGTAGTGCCCTTGCCGCCGTTCCCCAAGCAGTTTGAAGCCGCCGCACCCACCCGGTAAGCGCTTCCGGCCTCCCCGGGGCTCTGGACGGGTGAAGGAGGTGATCGGAGGTGCTCATGGGAGAAGCGAAGAGCGATCGGGATGACGGGTTCCAGGCGTTCATCGTCGCGGCCTGGCCGCGCCTGGTACGGACGGCGTACCTGCTGGCCGGCGAGCAGTACGCGGCCGAGGACCTGGTGCAGTCCGCCGCCGAGAAGGCCTGCGCGGCCTGGGCGAAGGTGCGCCGGGCCGACGATCCGTACGCCTACGTGCGGCGGATCCTGGTCAACCAGCACGCCCGGCGCTGGCGCCGCCGGGCGCCGGAGCTGCTGGTGGACGCGGTGCCTGACACGGCGGGGGCGGAGGACGGCTTCGCCCGCTCCGACCAGCGCGGGGCCCTGCTGGCCGCACTCGCCACCCTGCCGCCGCGCCAGCGCGAGGCGGTGGTGCTGCGGCACTGGGAGGACCTGAGCGACAGCCAGACGGCGGCGGCCATGGGCTGCTCGGTGGGTGCGGTGCGCAGCCACGCGGCGAAGGGCATCGCACGGCTGCGGCAGGTCACGGCGCTGGTGGAACTCAAGGACACGACACGGATCGGAGGAGCGGCATGAACCGGGAGCCGGACGGGGTGGGTACGGGAGCGGACGACGGCGAGGACCTGTGGGTGGGGTTCGGCCTCGCCGAGGCGGCGGCCGGCGCGAGCATCGGCCCGGCGCCGGTGGCGGACATCGTGGCGGGCGGCCGCCGGCTGCGGCACCGCCGCCGTACGGTGGTCGGCGCGGCGGTGCTGGCCTCGGTGGTGGCCCTGACCGGAGGTGCGCTGACGCAGCTGCGCCCGGGCGGGGCACCCGCCCACGGAATCGGTGCCGCGAGCGTCGGCGCCGCGCTCTCCCCGACGCCCGGCCCCACGCCGGAGCGCACTCCCGATTGGGGCTACCCCATCCCGCCGGACGGGACCGCCCCGGCCTTTCGGGACCCGCTCGCCCCGGTCCGGGTGCTGCTGGGCCAGGGCCTGACCCCGGACGGAAAGCAGTGGCAGCTGTGGGAGGCGCTGTGGCCGCAGGCTCCGCAGCGGCGGGCGTTCGAGCAGGCGACGGCGGTGTGGGAGGAGCGCAGCCGGTACGACCCGGCGGTGCCCGAGCCGACGCCGGAGTACGTCCGGCAGTACTGGCAGCCGGACTCCGACGTCACCAACGTCTACTTCATGGTGGACGGGGTGCGGCAGTCCCACGACTCCGAGGGCACCCAGCCGGCCCCGGGCAGGGTCGACCCGCGCAGCCGGACCGCTTTCGGCGGCGGCCTGGTCGGCCACCGGGGCAAGGGCGACACCGTGGCCCCGCTCGACGTGGTGCTGCTCTCCCTCGGCCCGGACGTCGGCCGGGTGGTGGTGACCTGGGCGGACGGCAGCACCACCGAGCCGGCGTTCGTCACCGTGGCCGACTCCCCGATCCGCGCGATGGTGGTGGCCCGCCCGGGGACGATGCGGGCGAAGTCCTGGCAGTTCTTCGACAAGGACGGCAACACGCTCCCGGACGCCGGAGCCCGGTACCTGACGGAGCCTGCCTCCTGAGACGGCGGCGGGAGTGGGAAGTCGGCCGGGCCGACTTCCCACTCCTCGCCCACCCCTCAGCCGAGCAGCAGCTTCGCGGCCACCGTCGCACCGTCCGTGCGGATGCCGGCGGCGACGGCGGCGGCGCGCTCACGGGTGGCGGGGGCGAGGGCGAGGCGGAGAGCCGCGGTGAGGGATCCGGTGGTCGTGGTCGGGCCGTCGTGGGCGGCGCCGATGCCCAGCTCCGCCACCCGCGAGGCCCAGTAGGGCTGGTCCACGATCTGCGGGACCAGCACCTGCGGAACGCCGGCCCGGGCGGCCGTGGTGGTGGTGCCCGCGCCGCCGTGGTGGACGACGGCCGCGACCTTCGGGAACAGCGCCTGCTGGTTGACCTCGCCGACCGCGAAGCAGTCCTCGGCCCCGTCCACCTCGGCCAGTCGGGCCCAGCCGCGGCCGAACAGCACCCGCCGGCCCTGCGCCCGGACCGCCTCGACGGCGACCCGGGCCGCGTCCACCGGGTCGCGCAGCGGCATGCTGCCGAAGCCGACGTACACCGGCGGCTCGCCGGCCGCCAGGAAGGCCGACAGGTCGGCGGGCAGCGGGCGTTCGTCCGGCAGGATCCACGCGCCGGTCTGCACCGCCTCGGGCCAGGCAGCGCCGGCCGCGCCCCCGCCCGTGGCCGGGCCCGGCCACGGGTCGAGCAGCGGGTCGGTGGCCAGCCACGGCCGCCCGGTGAGGACGTGATCCCGGACGTTGTCGGCCACGGGCAGTCCGACGGCCGCCCGGTGGGTGTTGACCGCCGCGCCGAACAGCACGTTCATCGTCCCGATGTTGAGCTCCCACAGCTCCCGGGGGTCGGTCACCTCCGGCGGGTACGGCAGCATCGGGTACTCGAACGGCCGGTGGTGCGGGGAGGGCAGCATGGTCGGCTGGAGGGCGACGCAGGTGAAGCGGGCGCCCAGTCGCTCGGCCGCCGCCTGGGCTCCGGCCACCGCCGGGAACAGGCCGGTGGCCACGACCGCACCGCCCGGCTCGGCCGCCCCGAGCACCGCCGCGTGGAACTGCTCGACCAACCGGGCCGCACGCTCGGGGAGTTCCGAGGGCGCCGGGGGCGGCCCGCTGACCAGCGAACGCACCGACTGCCCGACCGGCACCAGTTCGACCCCGGCCTCGGCCAGCCGGGCCGCGAACTCCTCGTCCGGCGGCGCGCACACCCGCGCCTCGGCGCCCAGTTCCCGCAGCCGCAGCGCCAGCGCGGCCATCGGCTCGACGTCCCCGCGCGACCCGTACGTCGACAACACCACTCGCACGTCGTGACTCCCCGTTCCCTCGGATTGCGTCCTCGAGCCGGTGATTCTGCGGCAGCACCGGGGCCTTGTGGCAAGGCCCCCCGTGCGCTGTACGTTGAGAGTGGCGAGGAGTGGGTACGCCTGCGGACACCGTCACTCTCCGGACACCGCCACGACGCCGGGCCCCGCCAGGACGCCCGAACCTCCATGACACACCGGGCGGGTGCCGTAATTCCCCGGGCGGGCGCCGAAGCGCCTGGCAGACTCTCCCCATGCGCACCGTCATTGAGCACATGGCCGCTCAACTCGCCCGTGTGCCGGGCGTGGTGGGGGTGATGCTCGGCGGGAGCCGGGCCCGGGGCGAGGAGGGGCCGGAGTCGGACTGGGACCTCGGGGTGTACTACCGGGGCGCCCCCGACCTCGACGCGCTGCGGGCGCTCGCCGGGCCGGAGGTCGAGGTGGCCGGGCCGGGCGGCTGGGGCCCGTGGGTGAACGGCGGTGCGTGGCTGCGGGTCGAGGGTGTCGCCGTGGACTGGATCCTGCGGGACCTCGACCGGGTCGGGCGGGTGTGGGCGGACTGCCGCCGGGGCCGCTTCGAGGTGGGAACGCAGGCCGGCCACCCGCTCGGCTTCTGGTCGCCCTGCTACCCGGGCGAGGTCGCCCTCGGACTGCCGCTGGCCGACCCCACCGGGGAGTTGACGCGGCTCAAGGAGCAGGCCGCCGACTATCCGGAGCCGCTGCGCGACGCCCTCACCGCGGCCACCTGGGAGGCCGGCTTCCTGCTCGACACCGCCGCGAAGAGCGCCGCCCGCGCCGATGCCCTGCACGTCTCGCTCTGTCTGTCGCGTGCCGTCGGCATCCTGGTCCAGGCCCTCCACGCCCACCACCGCCGCTGGTGCCTCAACGAGAAGGGCGCCCTGGCCGTTGCGGAGCAACTGCCGGACACTCCGGCGGACTTCGGCACGACTGTGCGCGGCCTGCTCGCCGCGCCCGGCGGATCGGCGGCCGAGCTGACGGCCACGGTCGCCCGGGCGCGGGAACTGACCCGGGAGACCGTGACCGCACTGGGCCGCTGAGCCGCCGGCCGGCCCGCGGAGCCGGCTCCCGGGCTCCCGGGCTCCCGCCGAGCCGGCCCAGGGCTCCCGGCGGGGCGGTCCAGGCCTCCCGGCGAGCCGGTCAGTCCCGGTACCAGGAGACGGTGAACCCGTGGTCGGCCGCCGACGCCACCTCGACGGCCGCCGCCCGCAGCTCCCGCTCCCACTCCTGCCGCGCCCCGGACTCCCGGTCGCCGAGGCAGTCCGGGCAGCAGACCTGGTCGGCCAGCGCCGCGAACCGCTGTTCCGCCGCGTCAGCGGCCCCGCCGCTCGCCCGCCAGAGCTCGCTGACGGCGTCCCCCGACGTGATCTCCTCCGACACCAGCCGGGCCGCCGTGCGGTGCAGCAGGCAGCGCCCGACGAAGTCGTCGTCCGGCACCGGCAGGCCGAGCTCGGCCATCGCCTGCCACAGCAGCCCGCTGAGCTCGGCCGAGCGCTCGCCGCGGCCCCGACGCCCCGCCAGGTCGCACAGCGCGGCCGACTGCGCACCGACTCCCGCCGCCAGCAGCTCGGCGGCGGCCATCGGCAGGTCCTCGGGGTGGACGAGCCCGGTGGCGTACCGCCAGGCCAGGGTGAAGGCGTCGTTCATGGCGACATCCTGACAAGACGACCGCGGCCGTCGCCACCCGGTATCCGCGGCCCTGCGGGAAACCGCGGGGTGGCGTGCTGCGGGAAACCGCAGGAGGTTCGCCGGAAACCCTCATACCGCCACTGACCTGCGGTTTCTAGCGTGGAGCCAGCCGGGGACGAGCAGTCCCCCGACCACCTTGGAGCCCCGCATGCCGCACACCGTCCTCGCCATCGCCCAGCAGCCCGCCGACGGGTTCGCCGGCTGGGCGGCCGACCTGGTCGACACCATGGGCGGCCCCGGGGCCGGCCTGGCGATCGCGCTGGAGAACCTCTTCCCGCCGCTGCCCAGCGAGGTGATCCTGCCGCTGACGGGCTTCGCCGCCGGGCAGGGCGTGATCAGCCTCGCGTCCGCGCTGACCTGGACCACCCTCGGTTCGGTCACCGGGGCCGTCGTCCTCTACTGGCTGGGCGCCCTGTTCGGCCGGGAGCGGATGCACGCGATCTGGGCCCGGCTGCCGCTGGTCAAGGCCTCCGACCTGGAGCGCACCGAGGCCTGGTTCGCCCGGCACGGGACGAAGGCGGTGCTGCTGGGCCGGATGGTTCCGATCTTCCGCAGCCTGATCTCGGTGCCGGCCGGGGTCGAGCGGATGCCGCTGCCCGCGTTCGTCATGCTGACCACGATCGGCAGCCTGGTGTGGAACACCGTGCTGGTGATGGCCGGCTTCCTGCTCGGGGACCGCTGGGACGTGGTGGAGACGTACGTCGGGCTGCTCTCCAAGGCGGTCCTGGTCGTGGTCGTGCTGGCCGTGGCCGGGTACGTCGTGATGCGCGTCCGCGGCCGCGGCGGCGAGAGCGCCGCCCAGCACCGCCGCACCCGGTGACCGCCCCGGACGGCGCTGCGGGCCCGGGCGACACGCCGGACCGGGCCGGCCCCGCACACCCCGCCCCGGACGGCACCGCGCACATCGGCCCCATCGGCCCCATCGGTCCCACCGGCGCCACCGGCCCCGTAAGCTCGAACCCCGTGCAGGGGGATGGAGCAGACACCACGTCATGGCCGCGCCGCGCAGCCGGAGTTCTGCTCGGCTGCCCGAGCGCCGCCCTCGCCGCGCTGTACCTGCTGCTGGCCGGCGCCGTCCTCGGCCCGTTCCTGCTCTGGCCGCGCACCCGCCCGTACGCGGCGCCGGGCCTGCTGTCCGGGGTGCGCCGGCTGGCCGCCCTGGAGCGGGCCCGGCGCAGGGTGTTCTTCGGCGACCGCTTCCCCCGCCACTACCGGGCGGACGACCGCAGGCTGCTGCGCTACCTGGTGGTGCGCAGCGGTGGCGGGCTGGTCGCCGGGGTGGTGCTGGGGCTGCTGGTCTTCGGGCTGGCGCTGGCCGTGCTGCTGGTCGGCGGGGTGCTGCGCGGCTCGCTGGGCTGGGAGGAGCTGGCGACCCAGGTGCTGCTCGGCGGGGTGCTGCTCTTCCTGGCCGTACAGGGCCTGTTCTCGCTGGCCGCGCTGGACGCCCGGACCGCCCGGGAGTGCTTCGGGCCGTCCGAGGCCGAGCTGCTGCGCCGCCGGATCGCCGAACTCGCGGACAGCCGGGCCGCGGTGGTGCGGGCGGTGGACACCGAGCGGCGCCGGATCGAGCGGGATCTGCACGACGGCGTGCAGCAGCGGGTGGTGGCGCTGGCGATGCTGCTCGGCCGGGTGCGGCGCGGCCTGGACCGCCACCAGGGCCCGGAGCGGACGGAGGCGCTGCTGCGCCAGGCGCACCGGGAGGCGCGGGAGGTGCTGACCGAGCTGCGCGAGGTGGCCTGGCGGGCGTACCCGTCGGCGCTGGACACCCTGGGGCTGGAGGAGGCGCTGGGCGGGGTGGCCGAGCGGTGCGCCATCCCGCTGCGGCTGCGCTACGAGGTGGCCGGCCCGCTCCCCGAACCCGTGCGGACCGCGGCCTACTTCGTGGTGTCGGAGTGCGTCACCAACGCCGCCAAGCACTCCGCCGCCTCGGCGGTCTCGGCCCGGGTCGAGCGGGCCGACGGCCTGCTCACGGTGCGGGTGGAGGACGACGGCGCGGGCGGCGCGGATCCTGCCGGCAGCGGCCTGACCGGCCTGCGCGGGCGGGTGGCCGCGCTGGACGGTACCCTCCACGTCCACAGCCCCGCCGGGGGCCCGACCGTCATCACCGCGGAGCTGCCATGCGCGTGACCCTCGCCGAGGACTCGACCCTGCTGCGGGAGGGCCTGGTCCGCCTGCTCGCCGAGGAGGGGCACGAGGTGCTGGCCGCGGTGGGCGACGCGACGGCGCTGACCGCGGCGGTGGCGGAGCAGCAGCCGGACGTCGTGGTGGTGGACATCCGGATGCCGCCGACCCACACCGACGAGGGGCTGCGGGCGGCGGTGGAGATCCGCGAGCGGTGGCCGCGGGTCGGGGTCCTGGTGCTCTCCCAGCACATCGAACGCGGTTACGCGGCCCGGCTGTTGGACGCCGGCGCGGAGCGGGTCGGCTATCTGCTGAAGGACCGGGTGGCCGAGGTCGAGGAGTTCCTGGACGCCCTGGTGCGGGTCGCGGCGGGCGGCGCGGTGATCGACCCGGAGGTGGTCCGCCGCCTGGTGGTGCACACCACCCGCACCGACCCGCTGGCCCGGCTCACCCCGCGGGAGCGCAGCGTCCTGGAGGCGCTCGCCGAGGGCTGGACCAACACCGCCATCGCGCAGCGGCTGCACGTCTCGCTGAGCGCGGTGGAGAAGAACCTCAACGCCGTCTTCGACAAGCTGGACCTGCCCCGCACCACGGACCACAACCGCCGCATCCTGGCCGTCCTGCACTACCTCGGCGTGTAGGGCCGGTCTCCTGGGTCCTTGCCGGACCCGACGGCACGGACCCAGACGGGGAACGGCGGGATGGCCGCTTCCTCCCCCTCCGCCTCCTCCTCGTCCGTGATCCTGGTGACGCCGGGCTCCGCGTCGGCGAGGTAGTCCGCGACGATCGGTCCGAGGTCCGCCACCGGTTCGTACGCGCCGCCGAACGGCAGGTCGTCCGGGCCGACCGAGCCGGTCGAGCAGCGCAGCTGCCCGGCCTGGTCGTCGTGCCAGACGTAGAACGTGGCCGGCCCGTCGTGGCCCAGCGCCCGGACCCGGTCCCGGAGCAGGGCGGCGGTCCGCTCGAAGGCGGCCACCACCTCCGGGACGCTCAGCGCCCGCCGGTCCTCGACCTCGGCGGTCAGCCACCAGGTGTTGGTCTCCCACTCCACCGGGTGGTCGTCCGGCTCCAGCGCCAGCGGCTCGTCCGCCAGCTCGGCGATCCACGTCAACAGCATGGCGCCAGTATCCCCGGCCGGGCGACGCCCCCGACCCCCAGCCCCCAGCCCCCGGCCCCGGGGCTCAGTGCTCCCGCGGCTCCCGGGCCCGGAGCGCGGCGACGTGGCCGGGGCGGGGACGGGGGCGGGCCGCCCTCCCGGCGCCGTCGCGGGCGGCTTCCGGCGACCCGAGGTCGAGCACCCGGTCGGCCAGCGGCAGCAGGGCCCGGTCGTGGGTGATCAGGACGGTGGTGCGCCCGGCCATCAGGCGGCGCAGCGCGGGAACGAGCTGCGCGACGGTGTGCACGTCCAGGCCGCTGGTGGGTTCGTCCAGGACCAGCACGGGGGAGTCGCGCAGGAAGGCGCGGGCGATGGCCACGCGCCGGCTCTGCCCGCCGGAGAGCTGGAAGCCGTCGGCGCCGATCACGGTGCGGTAGCCGTCCGGGAGCGCGGTGACGAAGTCGTGGGCGTCGGCGTTGCGGGCGGCGCGTTCGACGGCGGCGGGCGGGGCGTCGGGGCGGCCGTAGGCGATGTTGTCGGCGATGCTCGCGTGGAACAGCGGGGCCTCCTGGGGCAGCAGGGTGACCGCTCGGCGCAGTGAGGCGAGGGTGAGGTCGCGCAGGTCCTGCCCGTCGAGGCGGACGGTGCCGGCCTGCGGGTCGAGGAAGCGGACCAGGAGCTTGGCGAGGGTGGATTTGCCGCTGCCGTTGGGCCCGAGGACGGCCAGGCTCTCGCCGGGGCGCAGGTCGAGGTCCAGGTCGGCCAGGACCGGCGGTCCGGGAACGCCCGTGGCACCGGGGTAGCCGGCGCGGACGCCCTGGAAGGTGATCCGGCCCCGGACCGGGCCGGTGTCCCGGGCCGTGGGACGTTCCTGCACCGGGCTGCGGATCTCGTGCAGTTCCAGGACGCGTTCGCCCGAGGCGCAGGCCGTGCCGGCCAGCGGAATGAGTGCGGCGAGCTGCTGGACGGGCTCGAACAGCTGGGCCATGAAGGCGGCGAAGGCGAGCAGGCCGCCGAGGCTGAGCTGTCCGTGGATGACCTCCAGCGCGCCGACACCCACCACGACCAGCCCGGCGAGCAGCTGAAGCACTCCGAGGAAGGGCTGGTAGAACTCGGCGACCCGGGCGGCGGCGAGTTCGGCGTCGAGCAGGGCCCGGCCCTCCCGATGGACCCGTTCGACCTCGCGGTTCTCCTGGCCGCACGTCCGGGTGACCATGGCGTTGCGCAGGGATTCCTCCAGCAGCGCGGTGACCCCTCCGGCGCGGCGCTGGACGCGCCGTTCCCGGCGCCGGATGACGCGTCCGAACAGGCTGCTGGAGAGGATGAACAGCGGGGCGGCCAGCAGCGCGGCCAGGGTGAGCGGCCAGCTCAGGTAGAACGCGGCACCGGTGAACAGCAGCAGGCTGACGACGGCCACCGCACCGTCGACCAGCCCTGTGGCCACCATCTGCTCGATCTCGGCGATGTCGACGGTGAGCCGCGCCACCAGGTCGCCGCGCCAGCGGCTCCCCAGCGTGTCGGGGGGCAGGGTGTGCAGGTGGGCGAGGGTGTCCGTTCGCAGCCGCAGCATGTAGCGCTCGGCGGTCCTCGTGCTGGTGTAGGCGCCGGCGAAGGTGAACAGCGCGGCGACGGCGGCCGCACCGAGCATCAGGGCCGCGAGCGGCCAGAAGTCGCCGAAGTGCCGGGGGACGAGGACGTCGTCGATGAGGTCCTTGAACAGCCAGACCGAGACGACCTCCCCGAAGGCGCCGACGACGAGCAGGGCCGCGCTCACCGGGAGCCAGCGCGCGTCGGGGCGCACCCACGGCCAGAACCGGCGGATCAGCTCCCGCAGCGGTATGACCGGCGATTCCGCCACCGGTCCCTGGTCGTCGGCCTCGTTGGCCTTGTTGGGCTTGTCTGCCTCGGCGGCCTTGTTTGTCTTGTTGGCCTCGGCGGCCTCGGCGGCCTTGTCGACCTCATCGGCCGCCCGGTCGCCCGGGGGCGTCACATCGCGCATGGACACGACCCGTTGCTCTCGGAGACGTCGTTCCGGAATCCGGAAACGACGTTCCGGGATCCGGACCCGCCGTACCGGGGTGGGGCCGCGTCATCCTCCGTGCGGAGGCGCCGGCGACCCCAGGGCGAGGGGCCGGCGGTAGCACCGCCGGCCCCTGGGGTGACGCTGGTCGGACCTGCCGTGTGCAGTCCTAGCCGAAAGCGCTGTCACCAAAAACCGAAACGACGACGGTGGTGACCACGGCGGTCGCGGTCACGACCACGGTCCCGACGATCACGACCGTAACCACGGTCTCTGTCTCCTCCACGGCCGAAGTAACTCATCACGGCTTCTCTCTCTCGTCGTGTCGGCCCTCCGCGCGCCCACGACCCGCACCGACGGCGCGAATTGCGGGGAACTGGAGGCCGTTACCGGTGGTCGAACCCTTCCGGCGGCCTGTCGGCGACGCCCGGATCGATTCGCCCCACTCCTCCAGTATCCGCCTACCGAACGTATGCGCAGCTTCAGAGCCGATCGGATTGTGCGGTTGTCGGATCCTGCGTCTGTTCGACGACCACTGTGGATGGCGTCCCGCCCGTCACGTTCAGCAACTCCCGGTACGTCATCGGGACGACGGTGTGCGGGTGTCCGGCGGCGGCCCAGAGCACCTCGTACGCGTCGAGCGCCGTGTCGACCACGGTGCGCAGCGGCGCCGGGTGGCCGGTCGGGGCGACGCCGCCGATGGCCTGGCCGGTGGCCTCCCGGACCTGGGCGGCGGTGGCGCGTTCGATCGGGCCGGTTCCCAACTGCCGTGCCAGATAGGCGGTGTCGACCCGGTGGGCGCCGCTGGTCATCACCAGTAGTGGCGCGCCGTCACAAATGAACACCAGGCTGTTCGCGATGGCGCCGACCTCGCAGCCCAGCGCGGCGGCGGCCTCGGCGGCGGTGCGGGCGGAGTCGGGCAGGACGCGGATCTCGCCGGGGACGCCGGCCACCGCCAGTGCCTCGGCGACGGCCTGACTGCGTGTGGGGAGTGAAGAGGTCATCGGCCCATCATGCCTTCCGTGCCGAGCGGCGCGAGGCGGCGCTCAGCACCGCCCGTACGCCCGCGGTGAGCACCGAGGCGTCCCGCCCGGCGCCCCACACGACCCCGCCGCCGGGCCCGCCGACCCGTGCCTCCACGTAGGCGACGGCGTCCCGCCCGGAGCCCACCGCGTGCTCGCCGAAGGAGAGGATCTCCGCCCCCACGGCGTCGGCCAGCGCGTCCAGCGGCCCGGCGCCGGTGCCCCGGCGGCCGTCGACCTCGGCCCAGTCGTCCCCGACCCGCCACCGCCGGCCGGCCCCCGCGTCCAGGTACTCGGCCCGGAAGAGTCCGTACAGCTCCTCCGCCGTCATCTCCCGTCCGCTGTCGTCGGTGGCCTCCTGCACCACCCGGGCGAAGTCGATCTGCAGCCGCCGGGGCAGTTCCAGCCCTTCCGCGGCCTGCAGCAGGTGGGCGATCCCGCCCTTGCCCGACTGGCTGTTGACCCGGATCACCGCCTCGTAGTCCCGCCCCAGGTCGGCCGGGTCGATCGGCAGGTACGGCACCGACCAGGGCGCCTCCCGCTGCGGGACGCCCAGCGCGGCGGCGGTCTCGGCGTGCCGGGCGAAGCCCTTGCGGATGGCGTCCTGGTGGGTGCCGGAGAAGGCGGTGTGCACCAGGTCGCCCGCGTAGGGGTGCCGCTCGTGGACGGGCAGCCGGTTGCAGTGCTCGACGGTGCGCCGGATCGCGTCGATGTCGGAGAGGTCCAGCATCGGGTCGACACCCTGGGTGTGCAGGTTGAGCGCCAGGGTGACGAGGTCGACGTTGCCGGTCCGCTCGCCGTTGCCGAACAGGCAGCCCTCGACCCGCTGGGCGCCGGCGAGGACGGCGAGTTCCGCGCAGGCGACGCCGGTGCCGCGGTCGTTGTGCGGGTGGACGGAGAGGATCACCGCCTCGCGCCGTTCCAGGTGGCGGTCCATGTACTCGATCTGGTCGGCGTACACGTTGGGGGTGGCGATCTCGACGGTGGCCGGCAGGTTGTGGATCACCGGCCGCTCGGGCGAGGCGTCCCAGAGCCGGGTGAGCCCGTTGCACACCTCCAGCGCGTAGTCCGGCTCGGTCAGGTTGAACACTTCGGGCGAGAACTGGAACCGCAGGCCGTCCCGGCCCTCCCCCAGCCTGGCCATCAGCGTCGCGGCCGAGGTGATCAGCGCCCGGAGCCCGGCGCGCTCCTTGCCGAGGACCACCTCCCGCCACTGCGGCGCGGTGGCGGTGTACAGGTGGACGACCACCCGGGGCAGGCCCGCGACGGCTTCGAAGGTGCGCTCGACCAGGTCGGCCCGGGCCGCCGTGAAGACCACGACGGTGACGTCCTCGGGCACGGCTCCGGGGGTGGTCGCCAGTTGGCGGACGAAGTCGAAGTCGGTGCGGCTGGCGGACGGGTAGCCGACCTCGATCTCCTTGAAGCCCATGGCCAGGAACAGGTCGAACATCCGCTGCTTGCGCGCCGGGTCCATCGGCTCGGCCAGTGCCTGGTTGCCGTCGCGCAGGTCGACGGGCACCCACAGCGGGGCCCGCTCGATGCGACGGCCGGGCCAGCGGCGCAGCAGGGCGGGCACGTGCACCCGCTCGTGCGCGGGGCGGTAGCGGTGGGAGGGCATGGTGCCGCCGCGCTGGGGGTTCCAGGCGGGGGCGGCGGCCGGGACGGGCCCGGCGGGGGCGTGCAGGGTGGGGAAGCGTACGGGCGGTCGCATGACGGGGTTCCTCGCTCGGGGCGGACACCGGAGACCGGCAGGACGGCGCGCCGCAGCGGGGTGCCGGTCCGGTCACGCCCCGCTGCGGCCGCCAAGAAGAAGGCCCCCCGGGGGGAGCGTCCACGGCTGCATGCCGGGTAGAGTAACCACGACCAAAGTCCTCAGACAACCTGACAGGTGAACCCGATGGCCGCGCTCCGCCCCTCCCCCCTCGCCGAACAGGCCGCCGCCCGGCTGGAGGAGCAGATCCGGGCCGGGCAGTGGCCGGTGGGCGGGAAGCTGCCGGGCGAGGTGGCGCTGGCCGAGGAGCTGGGCGTCGGCCGCTCGACCGTCCGGGAGGCGCTGCGCACCCTCGCGGCGGCCGGGATGGTGCGCAGCCGCCAGGGCTCCGGGGTCTACGTCACCGCCGACCGGCCCACCGGGGACTGGGCCGCCCGGCTGCGCCGCGCGGAGCTGGCGCACGTCTACGAGGTGCGGACGGTGGTCGAGGTGCAGGCGGCCCGGTTGGCGGCCGACCGCCGCACCGGGGCGGACCTCGCCGCGCTCGACGCCGCGCTGGCAGCTCGCCGGGCGGCGGGCGGGGCGGACGACGCCGCCTTCGTGGACGCCGACATCGCGCTGCACACGGCCGTGGTGGCGGCCGCGCACAATCCCGTCCTGGACGACCTGTTCGCCCAGTTCGCCCCGGTCCTGCGCGAGCAGCTGGTCGCCCTGGTCGGCCTGTTCGGCCTGCGCGCGGAGGATCCGGACCACGGCTACGACGCCCACGCGGACCTCGTCCGAGCCCTGCACGACGGCGATCCGGAGGCGGCCGGGCGGGTGCTGGCGGCGGAGCTGGAGGCCACCCGTTCCCGCCTGCTGGCGCACTGACGGGGCGCCCGGGGGCCGCGCGACGGGGCGTCACACAGTTTTCACACCCCGGCCACCCGCCGGCCGGGCGCCGCGACGACACTGTGTCGAGCAGGCCCGGAACCGCCTCCTCCGCATACGCACCGTCAACGGTCGAGTGACCTTGTGTTCACCGCGTGTGCAAGCACGGCCCAGGCAGCGAACGGATTTTCACTCCAATCACACGGTATGACTAGTATCGCTTCGTCAAAAAACCGTGCCCGGACGGCCCGCCCCTCACCGGCCGGCCGCCAGCCCCAAGGAGTCAGCTCTGCGCGCGCGTGCGAATCGGCGGCCCCCGACGCCGAAGGGCCCCCGCAGGCGTCCACGCCTGTCCCTGCGGACGGCGCTGCTCGTCCTGGCCGTCGTCCCCAGCATCGCCCTGGTCGCCCTCTGGGCCGTGACCAGCGGTGAGACCATCGCCGACTTCCAGCGACTGGCCGACCAGGCCACCGTCGCGCAGAAGGCCGGCCAACCGTCCAACATCGTCTACTACAACCTCCAGGAGGAGCGCCGGCTCAGCGCCGAGGCGCTCGCCCGGCCCGGCTCCAACGCCGACCAGCTGCGCCGCCAGCGCCAGCTGACCGACGACGCGGTGCGGCAGTTCCAGACCCTCTCCGGGGCGACCGCCGACAACGCCCCCGCCGAGGTCCGCTCCGCCGTCGTCGAAGCCCGCCAGGCCATGGGCAAGCTGGCCGAACAGCGTGCCGCCGTCGACCGCGCCACCACCGACCAGCAGAGCGTCTTCGCCTACTACACCGACCTGATCAGCGTCGACCTGCGGCTGTTCACCGCGCTCAGCCGGGTCGACACCGGCGAGGTCACCTGGCTGTCCAAGACCCTGGTCAACTCCTTCTGGGCCAAGGAGATGATCTCCCGCGAGGACGCCGTCCTGGCCCGCGGCTGGCCCACCGGGCGGCTGTCCGCCACCGACTACCAGCAGGTCCAGCAGCTGATCGGCGCGCAGGACCACCTGCTCAACGTCCAGGTCCTGCCGTACATCCCGGACGCCGAAGCACCGGCCTGGCACGACCTGGTCAACAGCCCGTCCTGGCAGGCCAAGGCCGCCGTCGAGCAGGCCCTGCTCAAGCCCACCGCCGCCGACGCCGCCGGCACCGTCAAGCTCCCGGCCACCCAGGACCAGTGGCGCCAGGCCCTCGACGGGCTCAACCCGCCACTGGTCAAGGCCATCGAGGACCGCACCAACGGCATCATCGAGGTCGCCAAGAGCGCCATCATCGGCATGCTCACCCGGGTCGTGCTGACCACCGTCATCGGCCTGATCACGGTCGTCGCGGTCGTCATCGCCTCCTGGCGCCTGAGCCGCTCGCTGCGCCGCCGCATCAAGGACCTGCACACCCAGGCCGAGGAGATGCAGCGCACCCTGCCCGAGGTGGTCGAACGCCTCGGCCGCGGCGAGCAGGTGGACGTCGAGGCCGAGACCCGCACCATCACCGCCGGCCCGCACGGCAACGGCACCGACGAGCTGGCCCGGCTCGGCCAGGCACTCAACCTGGCCCGCTCCGCCGCCCTGGAGTCCGCCGTCGGCCAGGCCGAGCAGCACCGCGGCTTCGAGCGGCTGCTCCAGCGCATCGCCCGCCGCACCCAGCTGCTGATCGGCCGCCAGCTGCGCAAGCTGGACGAACTGGAGCGCAAGCACGACGACCCGGAGGTCCTGGAGGGCCTCTTCGACCTCGACCACCTCACCGCCCGCCTGCGCCGGTACGAGGAGAACCTCGTCATCATGGCCGGCGGCCAGCCGCAGCGGCGCTGGCGCAAGCCCGTCCCGCTGCTGGACGTGCTGCGCGCCGCACAGGGCGAGGTGCAGGACTACCGCCGGATCTCGATCGACATCGAGGGCGACCCGTGGCTGTCCGAACGGGCCGTCGGCCCGGTGGCGCACGTGCTCGCCGAACTGATGGAGAACGCCACCACCTTCTCCAAGCCGCCCACGCCGGTCGAGGTGCGCGCCGCCGTGGTCGGCCGCGGGCTCGCGATCGAGATCGAGGACCGGGGCCTGGGCATGGACCCGGAGCAGTACGACGCCGCCAACGAACTGATGAGCCGCCCGCCGCGCACCGACGTGCTGGCCCGGGCCGACGACATCCGCCTCGGCTTCCACGTGGTCTCCCGGCTGGCCGCCCTGCACGGGCTGAGGATCGAGTTCCGCCCGTCCGCCTTCGGCGGCACCCGGGCGGTCGTGCTCGTCCCGGACGAACTGGTCATCGAGGGCGACACCGGACTGCCGGACGGCGCCGGCGGTACGGCCACCGAGCCCATCCCGCTGGTGCGCCGCTCGCGCCGGGCCGTGCGCTCGGCCTCCGACGAGACGCCCGCCCCGGTGCCGGCCGGTCCGCCGGTCGCGCCGGTGGACTCCTTCGGCCTGGACTCCTTCGGCCAGGGCGGCTTCGTCCCGCAGGCCGCTCCGGTGCCGCTGCCGCTGTCCTCGATGGGCGTCGGGGCGGACATCGGGGCGAGTGTCCAGGCGGGCGCGGAGACGACCGCCGAGACGATCGCCGAAGCCGAGCCGGAAGCCACCGTCCACGAGATCCCGCTGCCGGAGGCGCCGTTCCCGCACGGGCAGCCGTTCCCGCAGGGACAGCCGTTCCCGCAGGAGCAGCCCTACCAGCCCGAACAACCCTTCCCGCAGGAGCAGGCCTACCAGCCGTACGAGTCCGGGCAGGCCTACGAGTCCGGGCAGGCCTTCGGCTCCGAGCCGTCCCACCCCTCCGGGCCGCCGGTCCGGCCGGAGCAGCCGATCGAGCACAGCTCCCCGGCCGACCCGGCACCCGCCCTGGACACCCCGGCCTACCCGGACATCGCCTACGCCCGGGTCACCGAGGCCGAGGCCCCGTACGCCGACGAGCAGTACCGCCCGGCCGACCACTACCGGCTGGCCGAGCGCCGGCAGCGCCGCGAGTACCGGACCTCGGTGCCGTTCAGCCCGGCCGAGGGCGGCCAGGCCCCACTGCCGCAGCGCGTCCGGCAGGCCAGCCTGGCGGCCGAGCTGCGGGTGCCCCCGCCGGAGCGGTCGTCGTGGGTCGAGCGGCCCGCCGCCGGGGCCGCCGCCCCGCCCGCGGGCCCGGTCGAGCGCACCGACTGCCCGGTGCGGCGCTCGGGTGCGGCGATCGGCGCCTTCCAGCGCCAGTCCCGCGCCGCCCGGGCCCAGGACAGCGGCGAGCACCCGCTGCCCACCGCCCCGCCGGCCCCCTCCCCCGCACCCGCCGGCCACCCGGCTCCCGCGCCCGCCCCGTCCCCCTGGGCCCTTCCGGCCGCGGACACCCGAACCACACGAACGGATGACCAGTCATGAACCGCACGATCGCCACCCACCAGGACCTGGACTGGCTGCTGGACGGACTCGTCGACTCGGTGCCCGGGACCAGGAACGCCGTCCTGCTCTCCGACGACGGTCTCGTGGTCAGCCACTCCCGCACCATCGAGCGGGCCGACGCCGAGCGGCTGGCCGCCGTCGCCACCGGCCAGCAGAGCCTGGCCCGCGGGGTCGGGGCGCTGTTCGACGGCGGCCCGGTGCACCAGGTGATCGTCGAGCTCGCCGAGTGCTGGCTGTTCGTCATCGCCGCCGCCCAGGGCACCCACCTGGCCGTGGTCGCCTCCCAGGAGGTGGACGCCGAGGTGATGTCCGTCGCGATGCACACCCTGGTGCAGCAGGTCGGCCAGAAGCTCACCACCCCGGTCCGCGGCGAGGGTGCCCCCGCCGCCCCGGCCTCCTTCGACGCCTTCGCCGCCCGGAACCGGGGCTGACCCGGGTGGAACCGTACGGGAACGACGCCTGGGGGGACGGCCCCGACGACGGCCGGCAGGCCGGCCCGCGGTCCGGCCGGGACGACGGCCGGCGACGCGGCGCGGCGCCGCACTGGAGCGAGCTGGAGGAGGACGCGGAGGACGAGACGGGCAGCATGGTGCGCCCGTACACGATCACCCGCGGCCGGACCGCGCCCGAGCGCGACGACCTCACCCTCATCACCGTGCTCACCACGGTCGAGGCGGAGGCCGACGCGGCCCTGGCGCGGGGCAGCCGCGCCGGTGCTCGCGGCCTGCAGCCCGAACACCGGCTGATCCTCGAACGCTGCCGGCGCCCCATCGCCGTCGCCGAGGTGTCGGCGGGCCTGGACCTCCCGGTCTCGGTCACCAAGATCCTGCTGGGCGACCTGGTCTCCCAGGGCCTGCTGAAGGCCCGGGCACCGCTCTCGGTGGCCCGGGCCGCCGGGGGCGTGGACCTCGGCCTGCTCACGGCCGTACGCGAAGGACTCCGGAGACTCTGAACATGGCAACACCCCACTCCGCCATCGACGCCCCCACCGCCCCGGCCGCCGTCAAGATCCTGATCGCGGGCGGCTTCGGCGTGGGCAAGACCACCCTGGTCGGCTCGGTCAGCGAGGTCGCCCCGCTGCGCACCGAGGAGTACCTGACCCGGGCCAGCGTCGGCATCGACGACCTGGCCGGCGTCGACCAGAAGACCACCACCACCGTCGCGCTCGACTTCGGGCGGATCACGGTCAGCCCCGAGCTGGTCCTCTACCTGTTCGGCACGCCCGGCCAGGAACGCTTCTGGTTCATGTGGAACGACCTGGTCAACGGCGCCCTCGGCGGGATCGTCATCGCCGACACCCGCCGGCTGGAGACCAGCTTCGCCTCCATCGACTTCTTCGAGAGCCGGGGCATCCCGTTCGTGGTCGCGATCAACTGCTTCCACAACACCAACACCCGCACCCCCGACGAGATCCGGGCCGCGCTCGACCTCGACCCGCAGGTGCCGATGCTGCTCGGGGACGTGCGCGAGCGCGCCTTCGGCCGGGACCTGCTGCTCGCCCTGGTCGACCACCTGATGGACCTCGCCGCCACGCGCGCCGGCTGAACCGGTCCCGGCCGGACCGTACTCGGCCGAGCCCCCACACTCCTGCGAACTTCCCTTCGGAGCGACCCTCATGACCAGACCCCTGCGCGTCCTCGTCAACGGTGGCGGCATCGGCGGCCTCACCCTCGCCACCGCCCTCGCCCAGCGCGGCCACCGGGTCGACGTCGCCGAGCTGCGCGAGCAGCTGGAGGCCCTCGGCGTCGGCATCATCCAGCCGTCCAACGCCCTGCACGTGATGCGCGAGATCGGCGTCCTGGAGGACTGCCTGTCCGTCGGCTTCCCGTGGGAGGTGCTGACCATCTGCGACCCGGCCGGCGCCACCCTCGCGAGGATCCCGCAGCCCCGGATGGGCGACGTGCCCTCCAACAACGGCATCCCGCGCCCCGCGCTGGCCCGCGTGCTGGCCGACGCCGCCGCCGGGGCGGGCGTCACGGTCCGCTTCGGCACCACCATCGGCACCCTGCACGAGGACGCCCACGGCGTCGAGGTCGCCCTCACCGACGGGCACGTCGGCCGCTACGACCTGGTCGTCGGCTTCGACGGCATCGGCTCGCCGCTGCGCCGCCACCTGTACGGCGAGAAGTACGCCCCCGAGTACACCGGCTTCGCCAACTGGCGTGTCACGCTGCCGCGTTCGCCCGAGGTGCAGGGCGTGGTGATGTCCTCCGGCAACCTCAGCGCCAAGGCCCTGCTCACCCCGATCAGCACGGAGCAGATGTACCTGGGCTCGGTCTTCGCCGAGGCCGAGGACTTCCGTCCGGACCCGGAGCGCGCCCACGAGCAGCTGCGCGAGCGGCTGGCCGGCTTCGGCGGGCCGATCGCCGAGGCGCTGGCGCTGATCACCGACCCGGACGCCGTGGTGCACTCGCGGATCTCCCAGGTCACCGTCGAGGAGCCCTGGCACGTCGGCCGGATCGTCCTGGCCGGCGACGCCGCCCACGCCTCCACCCCGCACCTCGCCCAGGGCGCCGCGATGGCCGTCGAGGACGCGCTCGTGCTCGCCCTGAGCCTGGACGCGGCCGACACCGTGCCGGCCGCCCTCGCCGCCTGGGAGGAGCGCCGCCGCCCCCGCGCCATGTGGGTCCAGGCCCTGTCGCGGGCCGTCCTCAAGCAGGAGACGGGCACGCCGACCACGCCGGAGGAGGACGAGCTCCTCAAGGTCGGCATCCCGGGCGCGGCGCACGTCCTGGTCCAGCCGTACTGACGGCTGCGGCCCCGGCCCCTTCGCCCGGCCGCGACCCCGGCCCCGGGCCCGGCCCCGGGCCCAGCGGCGCGTTTCGGCGCGTCGCCGGGCCGGGCAAAGGGGCGGGCAGCCGGGCGGCGGGGCGGTTCAGCGACCGGCCAACTGCAGGATCCGGTACCCGAGCCACCCCGGCAGGACCAGCGCGAGGGCCAGCCCCGCCATCACCAGGTCGGCCTTCCTGGTGGCGAGTTGCGCCCTCCAGGCCATCGCCCGCTGCCGCCTCCCGGTCGCGGCCAGCGCCGCGTGGATGGTGCGGACCAGGTGCACGGTGGGCGTCCGCAGGGAGGAGCCGCCCGACCGGGCCGTCCACGCCGTCCGCCCCCTGCGCTCCTTCACCGGGAACACCCGGGGGGTCCAGTGGGCGTCGAAGGCGATGACGGCTCCGACCCAGTGCCCGCCCACGACCATCTCCCTGGGCAGCAGCGGGGTGGGGAGGCTCGCGTTCACCTGGCCGGCCAGCTCCGGAAAGCCGCGCGGGGCCAGCAGGATCAGCTTCGCCGGCGGCTGCGTGGCCCGGGCCTCCCCGATCTCCCACCGCAGCCCCTCCCCCGGCCCCAGCCGCAGCACGATCAGCTGGGACAGGTCCATCAACCGCCGCACGGTGCCCTGCCAGTCGTCGGGCGGCAGGTAGAACCGGGCCGCCCCCAGGAGCGGAAGGGTCTCCCCCGGCCGCCCCACCGCGATCACGGGACCGACGGCGCCCAGCGCGGCGGCGAACTGCACCTCCCGCGCGCGGAGGTCGCTCCTCGCCCTGTCGTCCACCCGGGCGGCCGCCTCGTCGTCGTCGAAGCTGCGCAGGTAGAGCACGGGTCTGCGACCGTCCCGGAGCAGGGCCTGGGCCGCCCCGCGGGCCGCGTACGGACGGGTGCCGCGCAGGAGCAGGAGGCCGGCCCCCGCGGTCGCGACGCCGCCCGCCAGCAGCAGGAGCGACGCCTCCGGCGGGAGCGCGTCGCTGCGCTCCGACACGGCGACGGCGAGCGCGCCGCCCCCGGCCAGCACGCACCCGGCGGTGTTGGCGGCCAGGACGGCCCGCCGGCATCGCGGCCGCCGGGTGCCGTAGCGGTCGACGAGCGCGACGATCTCGGCGACCCCCGCCCGTCGGCGGTGCCGCAGCCACAGGGCGGGTCCGAGCAGCGCCAGGGCGACCGCCCCGCACCACAGCGCCCCCGCCCTGCTCGCGCGGACCTGCTGGCCCACGCCCACGTTGACCAGCAGGTGCAGGGCCGCGTACGCCGCCGTGAGCGCGACCGCCGTGATCCACCGGGCGAACATCCGTAGCCGGGACGACACGCCGACCACCCCCGAACCCTCGCGCAGCAGTTGAGCAGGACCCTTCAATCCGATACCGCAACGGAAGGGCCGTCATGCGTGTGCGATCGGAGCCGGTTCCCGGGCGCACGCCCCGAGCGGGACGGCCCGGAGCACGTCCGGGCCGTCCGTCGGCGGATCCTCCGCAGTGTCACGCGCCGGGCGCCTCCGCCCCGGTGGACGCCGGACACTCCTGTTCGACCGGGTCACCGCGCCGGCCGACAAGCGGCCGGCTGGACGGCGCACGCCGTATGCCGCATGCCGCATGCCGCTTCGAACCCGCCGGCCGCCACGGGCTCGTACGGATCAACCCGCCGAACGGAGCGGCGCCGGGCGGGCCGAGGGCACCGGCCGGCTGATCTGGTCCCGGCGGTCCCACACCGCCTTGGAGATGCGGGCGAGCAGGCGGGCCGCCGGGTCGGTGCGGTCCGTGCCGTCGGCGAGCGGGCCGGTGTAGCAGACGGCGATCAGGTAGGGCGGGCAGTCGGCCGCCTGGACGAGGCCCACGGCGAGCCGGGTGCCGGGGATCCAGCCGTTCTTGAAGGCGATCCGGGTGTTGGAGGGGAGGCCTGCGGCCAGGTCCACCCGGAACTCGTTGCATTCGAGGAGGCCGAGGAGTTCGGGCTCGTCGGCGAGCGAGCGCAGCAGCCGGACCAGGTCGCGGGCGCTCACCCGGTTGTGCACGCCCCGGGCGCGCGCCGCGTGGTCCTCGATCCCGCGCGGGGTGGCGCTGTGCGTGGCTCCGGCGCGGCGCCACACGTCGGCGACGGCCTGCTGGGTGGTGCGGGCCAGGCAGATGTTGGTGGCGAGGTTGGAGGAGTGGGTGATCATCCGCTCGGCGAGCAGCCGGAGCGGGACGTGGGTGCCGAGCAGCTCCCAGGGCAGCGGATCGCTGTCCCGGTCCGGGTCGATGCCGAACTCCCCGCCCACGACGGACTCGAAGCGGTTCACCACGGGGACTTCGGCGTCGAGACCGACGCCGGCGCGGCAGAGCGCGGCGAGCACGGCGACCTTCATCGTGCTCGCGGCGTCGTGCAGTTCGTCCGGGTTGTGGAGGAACACCGGCTTCGAGTCGCCCATCCAGGGGGCCACCACCACAGAGAGCATGGAGGAAGGGTAGGGCAGAACCGGTCGGACCTCGACGGTTGCGGCGCACGACACGAACCCGCGGCCGCCGCGGCGGCCCGTCAGCCGCCGGGAGGCAGCGCCACGGGCTTGCGCAGCAGCCACTGGCCGGCCGTCCGCCGCGGCTGCCGCACGACGATCCGGCCGTGGCGCTTCCTGCCGACCAGCTCCACGCGCAGGACGACCGGCCCGCCGGAGTCCGGCGCCCGGTCGTTCCTGACCCTGCTGAACTCCAGTGCCAGGGCGTCGGAATCGACCACGACGCCGGGCCCGGTGATCAGCGTCAGGGTCTTGCCCTCCATGTCCAGGTCAATCCGCAGGGTGTCCTGGGTGATCACCGCCCGGGTGAAGTCGAGCGTCACGTCGCACCACTCCACGAAGAGTTCCAGCCGTCGCGGCACCACCCAGCGCCCCTCCCGCCTGACCGCGCTCCACCGCTGGTCGATCCGCAGGACGTCCTTGACCTCCGCCACCACCCCGTCGGCGGAGATCGACACCGGCGGCAAGTCGGCGGTCAGTCCGGCCAGTTCGCCGAGCGTCCGCGCCGACAGGGCGGCCTCCAGGCGCTCGTCCAGCTCGTCCGGGGTCAGCCGGCCGTCGCCCGCCGCGACCCGCAGCAGCTCGGCCACCCGGTCCCGGTCGGCGTGGGAGGCCCGCATCCCGGACTGCTGCGGGCCGCCGCCGGAGTGCGTCCCGGCGGGCACGATCTCTCCCGGCATACTTCCCGTCCTGAACTCGACGATGGTCGTCACGCGTCGGGGTCGGCGACACGGACGGGAACTCACGATATATCGCGATAGGAGTTCCCGCCAGACCACTCAGCGGGACGGGCCGTCCGCGGCGCGCGGGCTCACCAGCATGCGGATGTCGTCGGCGGCCCACAGCACGAACCGTTCGACCGGGACCACCCGGTGGCCCGGCTCGGGCCGGAAGCCGAGCCGCTTGAGCAGGACGGCCAGCACCACCTGGGCCTCCGTCATGGCCAGGCCCGCCCCCTCGCAGGCGCGCGGGCCCAGGCCGAACGGGATCCAGGCCAGCCGGGGGCGCCCCGCCGACTCCTCGGGGGTGAACCGCTCGGGACGGAACCGCTCCGGCTCGGGCCAGTACGCGGGGTTCAGGTGGACGGCCAGGATCGGGAGGAGGACCACCGCCCCGGCGGGGACGGTGTACCCGCCGACGGCCAGCGGACCGGCGGTCCACCGGGCGCCGTACGGGCCGGGCGGGTAGCGGCGCAGCGACTCGCGCAGGACCATCCCCAGGTACGGCAGCCGGTGCAGGTCGGCGTGGTCGGGCGCCGGGCGGTCACCGAGGACGCGGTCGAGTTCCTCGGTGACGCGCGCGGCCGCCTCCGGGTGGGCGGCGAGCAGGTGCAGCGTCCAGGAGACGGCCACGCCCGTGGTGTGATGGGCGGCCAGCATCACGGCGAGGACGGTGTCGCGGATCCTCGCGGGGCTCTCGCCGGCCTCGACGAGGGCGCCGATCAGGTCGCTGCGGTCGCGGGTGCCGGGGTTGTCGGTGTCGGGGCCGCCTGCGCCGCGGTCGCGGGTGCCGGGGCCGCCGGCGCTCGGGCCGTCCGGGCGGTGCGCGGCGATCACCTGGTCGACCGTCGCCCGCAGCCGGGCGAGGGCCCGCGCGGTCCGTTCGACGTGCTGCTCCGGGGCGTGCTCGGCCGGATCCCGGTAGAGGCGCTCCAACTGGTCGGCGAGCACCACCTCGAAGGCCTCGACCACGCCGTCCGGGTCCTCGACCTCGCCGCCCAGGGCGTAGCCGCAGACCATCCGGAGGGAGAGCCCGGCCAGTTCCCGCTGGAGCTCGACGGGCCGCCCGGCGGGCAGGGCGGCCCAGCGGTCCGCGAGCCCGGTCGCCAGGGCGGCGAAGCGGGCGACGTGCCGTTCGTGCGAGGGCCGTCCGGCCAGGACGGTGAGCAGCAGCCGGCGCCACGGCCCGTGCTCGTCGGCCGGGAGCACCTGGAGGTTGCCCGCCTCGAACAGCGGGTCCAGGAAGGAGAACAGCCGCCGGGGCCGCTCGTCGAGGTGGACCGCGGCCTCCAGCAGCACCGGATCGGCGATCGACACGGCGGTCCCGGCCCCGGGCAGCTGGAGCCGCGCGACGGGTCCGTACTCGGCGTGCAGCCACAGCTGGTAGGCGTGCAGGCCGCCCGCCCGCGCGATGGCTCCCACCCCGCCGTCGGCGCACGGTTCGGGCCCCGGGATCTCCATCGCACCTCCTCGTGACGGCGCGGGAAGTCGGCCCGGCCGACTTCCCGTGCTCCGGTCCTGCTCCTGCGTCAGTTGACGAAGTAGCTGAAACCGACCGTCGCCGCGGACATCCCGGCGGCGATCTCCCGCGTCAGCGACCCCTGGCAGTTCGCCGCGGAGTACACGTCGACCCTCGCGTCCGTGAGGTTCTGGACGAGTACGGGCGACAGGGTCGGGTAGCACCCCCGGGCCGGGTTCTGGTGCGCCGCACCGTTCACCACCAGCACCCCCGTCGCCGCCTGTGCGGGCACGGCGAACGCGAGCACTCCGGCGGCGGCCAGCATCCCGACCGCGGCAATCCGACGACGCATGACTGTTCTCCCTTCCGAGGGCGCACGACCGGTTGCGGCGCCCTTCCGGGGCATGGATTCCCCCGCCGCCCCGTCCGCGCCGGAAACCCCCGCCGCAATCCCCCGAACCGACGAGGGCGTACGGGCTCCTGCCGGGTCTCCGGCGAGGAGGCGATGTCGCGGCCACGGCTGCTCGGGGCGCTCGTCTCCGGGCGGACGGGCCGGGACGGGCCGGGACCGGCCGGGACCGGCCGGTGACGGCGGCCCTCAGTCGCCGAGCAGCCGCAGGGCCTGCCGCAGGTTGTGCTCGGCGATGCCGGCCATGGCCTCGCGGGCCGGGAAGTCCCCGTCGAGCAGGCGCAGCGGTCCCGCCGTCAGCGAGAGGCGCTGCGCCAGCGCGTAGAGGGCGAGCCGGTCCTCGTCCAGTCCGTCGGCCGCCAGCGGCCGGTAGCCGGCCTCGCGCAGGCGGATCCGCAGGAAGACGTGCTCCCACTCGACGTCGAAGTACATCGTGCCCTCGATGTCGATCAGCACCGGGCGGCCGTCGGCGTCCACCAGCACGTGGTCGGGCCCGAGTTCGCCGTGCACCACGGCGTGCTCCGCGCGCGGCCGCACCGCCGCCGCCAGCTCCCGCAGGCGTTCCGCGAAGCGGTCCCGGGCCCCGGCGATCCGGGGATCGCGCGCCGCCGCCTCCGCGAGGTCGCGCAGGGCGCGGTCCCGTACGACGCCCTCGCAGGACGGCCCGTGCGAGGTTCCTCCGCCGTCGACCACGGCCACCTTCCCGTAGCCGGGCGCGCGGTGGCCGTGCATGGCGCCCAGCGCGTCGCCGAGCCGGGCCAGCACCGGGGCGGCGGCGCGCGGGTCGCGGGCGAGCAGCTTCTCCAGGCTCTCGCCGGGAACGTCCTCGACGATCGCGAGGTCGGCCGTGTCCGGGGTGCCGGCGCCGTCCCGGTCCCCGGCGCGCTCGACGAACCGGAGCGCCGGGACGCGGACGCCGAGCGCGCCCAGCCGCGCGTGCGCGGCCTGGAACAGGTCGAGGCCGAGTCCGGGCGAGAACGGGTCGGCGAGGTCGTCGTCCCCCTCGGCCGCGGGCCAGTGGTTCTCGGTCCGGTCCCAGCGGTAGGCGACCGCCGTCGTCCCGTCGTCCATCAACAGCCGGTACACGCCCTTCTTGCTGCCGCCCGTCAGCCGCTCGACCGTCTCCAGCCGGCGGCCGCCGCCCAGCGCGGCGCGCGCCGCGCCCGCCAACCGCTCCCGCACCGCCGCCCCGGCCCCTTCTCGTCCTGGTCGCCCCCGGGCCGGCCGTCCCCCCGTCCCGGCCGGCGCACCCTGGCTCCGCAGGTGGCGGCTCACATCACCGACCAGGGTGATCCGCACCCGCCGCTCCACGAACCGCCACCGCCCGTCCTCCCCGCGCGCGAAGCGGTCGTGGTACCGGCCGGCGGCGATGGCCTGCAGCGGCAGTTCGGGCAGCGCCTGCAGCACCGTGACGTACGAGCGCGCGACCGCCGTCCCCGCCCGCTCGTCGACCTCGACGGCCAGGTTGCCGGTGACGTGCTGGGTCCGCGGCGTCCCGTCGGCGTACACGGCGATCGTCTCCCGGAACATCGCCTCGATCGCCGCGGCCCCGCGGACCGGCGCACCGCTGCCGACGAAGACGGCGTCGGCGAGCAGGGCGCCGAGCCCCGCGAAGTCGCCGTCGTCCACGAGTTCGGCGTAGCGCGCGATCAGGTTCTCGATCGCGCGGTGGCTCGGTACCGGATCGACGGACGCGGACATGTTCTCCCCCACGGGCCCGGCGGCAGTCGGTTCTTCCGCCCCTCTCCCCGACTCTCCCACGCTTTTGACCGGGCGTCGGAAATCCGCCGGCGGGGACGCGCACCTGGCGGAGCTCGCCGTGCCCGAGTGGCGGGCGGCGCTGGAAGCGCTCCAGCAGCTTCCGGAGATCGGCACCGACGGGCCGGACGCCGCGTCGGCCTGACGAGAACGGTCGCGGCGCCCGGCGGCTACCGGCCGGGCGCCTCGGCCAGCCGGGAGATCTCGGCGGCGACGGCCTCCGGTTCGGCGGCGACGGTGACGCGGGCGACGCCGTCCAGGCCCGGGTGGGCGCCGACCCGGACGGAGTGCCGGGCGTTGCGCAGCAGGTCGAGGTCGTTGATGTCGTTGCCGAAGGCGTTGTACGCGTCGATCCCCAGCGAGGTCAGCGCCTCCCACTTGTTCGTGGTGCCCGGGGCGAAGTCGATGATCGCCTCGTCGAGGTGGTGGTTGACGGTCATCCCGAGCGCGCGGCCGGCCTCCGCGAGGGCCGCCGGGTCGGTCGCGTCGACCACCAGGAACTTGACCACGGCGGGGAGTTCGGCGAGCTCCACCCGGCGGGCGAGGCCGCCCTGGTCGACCCGGCCGCGGATCGGGTGGTCGGCCGGTCCGGTGTAGGCGTAGTCCCACGGGCCGTCGGCGAGGTAGCCCGCCCGGAACCGCTCGGCCTCGGTCAGCAGCCGGTCGAGGTCACCGGCCTCGAACGCGGCCCGCGCCCGCACCCGGCCGTCGACGGAGACCAGGCTGCCGTTGCCGCCGATCAGCGTGGCGGCGGGAAAGGCCCCGTCGAGGACGGGCAGGAGGTCGCGGACCGGCCGGGCGGAGGCGAAGACCAGCTGGTGCCCGGCCCGCTCGCAGTCCGCCAGCGCGGCGAGGATCCGGCGGTCGATCGTCCGCCCGTCGAAGCAGAGGGTGCCGTCGATGTCGAAGACCGTGGTGCGGGCGCTGGTGGTGATCATCGTGCGATCGTATCCAGGCGGTGCGGTGCACGATCCCGCGGCCCTTCGGGTACGGCCGGATCGGGAAGTCGGCGGGCCCGGCGTCCCGCTCCGGCCGAAGCCCTCCGACACGTCCCCGTCGTCCGGGCGGGACGGTCACCCGCGGGCCGGGCCGGTCGCAGGTCGCGCCGCGCGGCGGTGGCGGCGGACGGCGTCGCGGTTGGCGCAGAGCTGGGAGCAGTAGCGCCGGCGGCCGGTCCGCGTGGTGTCGGCGAAGAGGGTGGTGCACTCGGCGACGGCGCACCGGCCGAGCCGGTGCATGCCGCGGCCCACCAGGTGGAAGGCGGTGCCGACGGCGATCAGGGTGGACAGCACGGCGGCGAACGGCTGGTGGTCGTCGCGGTAGTGGAGGTGCCAGCCATCGGCGTGGTCGGTCAGCCGGGGGTGGGCGGCGTCGGCGGCCAGCATCCGGTTGAGCCGTTCGGCCCGTTCGCGCTCGTCGGCCGCGTCGACCACCGCCTCCCAGCTGTCCAGCAGGGCCAGGATGCGCGCCAGGTCCGCCGGCAGGACCGGTCCGTCGACCACCAGCCCGGCCGCGCGGCAGCGGTCCACCAGTTCCCCGGCGGTTCCGGGGCGCCGGTTGGCCAGTTCCGCGGCGAGGTGCACGGCGCCTTCGCCGTAAGGGTTGAGATGCATAAGACCATGACACCAGGCTGCTGAGCATGAGTCAGCACACCGGCACCGAAAAGCACTCCGGGCCGAGGGCCGTCGGGGACGCCGCCCGCCCGCTCCGGTACCGCTGGGTGGTCCTCGGCGTCGCCACCGTCACCCAGGCCGCCTCCGGCTTCTTCGTCCAGGGCATCGGGGCGATGGCCGTCCCCCTGCAGCAGTCACTGGACCTCAGCACGACCCGGCTCGGCCTGCTCCTGTCCGCCTCCCAACTGGTGCCGCTGGTCGGCCTGCTGGTGGCCGGTGCGCTCCTGGACCGGCACAGCGAGCGCTGGGTCGTCGGCATCGGTTCCGCCGTGGTCGCCGCGGCCCTGCTCCTCGGCGGCCTGGCGCAGGGGTACGCCTCCCTGCTCGCCGTCCTGCTGGTCGTCGGCGCCGGGTACAGCACCGTGCAGCCCGGCGGCAGCAAGTCGGTGGCCGTCTGGTTCGCCCCGGCGCAGCGGGGACTGGCCATGGGCGTCCGCCAGGCGGGGCTGCCGCTGGGCGGCGCACTCGCCGCCGCCGTCCTGCCGCTGGTGGCCGTGGCGCACGGGTGGCGGGCGGCGCTGGTGGTCGGCGGGCTGGTCGCCCTCGTGGGCGCCGGGCTCTTCACCGCCCTCTACCGGCGGCCGCCGGCCGCCACGGCCCTGCGCCCCGCTCCCGGCACCGCCGCGCCGACGGCCTCCGTCCGCTCCCGGCTGCGGATGCTCCGCGAGCCGGCCATGACGCGGATCCTGTTCTCCGGCCTGAGCCTGGTCTCGGTACACAGCGGCATCGGCGTGCTCGGCGCGCTGTACCTCCACGACGTGACGGCCCTCGGCCCCGGTCCGGGCGCCGCCGTCCTGGTGGCGGTCCAGGTGGCGGGGGCGGCCGGCCGGATCGCGCTGGCGGCCTGGAGCGACCGCAGCCGTGCCGGGCGGTACCGGCCCGTCCTGGTCTGCCTGGGCGCGGTGGTGGCCGGGTTGACGGCCCTGACGACGCCGGCGGGCCACTCCCCCGTGGTGGCCGCCCTCCTGTTCACCTGGCTGGGCTTCTTCGGCATCGGCTGGTACGGCCCCTGGGTGGCCCACCTGGCGGAGTCGGCCCCGCCGGGCCGGACCGGCTTCGCCCTCGGGCTGGTCATGGCCGTCAACCAACTGGCCGTCGTCCTGGTCCCGCCCGCCCTCGGGCTGCTCCGCGACACCACCCACGGCTTCACCGCCGCCTGGGCCGCCCTCGCCGCGGCCACGGCCGCGACCCTCGTGCTGACCGCCCGCGGCGGGGGCGGCGGCGGGCGCGGCACCCCTGCCGCCATGGGCCGCACACCGGCGGGTACCGTACGGCCGTGAGCAACGAGACGCCTCCCGGGTGGTACCCGGTCCCCGGTCCGGACGGCGCCCCCGGCCACGAGCGCTGGTGGGACGGCAACGCCTGGAGCAGCGACGTCCGGCCGGTCCAGGGCGGCTACGGCTACCCGGGCCAGGAGGCGCCCCCGGCGCAGCAGGCGTACCCGAACCACCCCGGCCCGCAGGTCTACCCGGGCCCGCAGACGTACCCCGGCCCGCAGGCGTACCCGGCCGCGGGCTACGGCCAACCCGGCCCCGGCTACCCGCCGATGGCCGCGGCCCCGCTCCCCGCCCCCAAGCGGGCCAAGCCGGGCGTGATCATCGCCGCCGCGGTCGGCGTCCTGGCGGTCGGCGGCAGCATCGCCGGAGTCGCGCTCAGCCACGGCGGCGACCCCGCGGCGGACCCGACCACCGACCCCACCGTTTCCGTCAGCCGCAGCGCCGGCCCGACCACGAGCCCCGGCCCCACCCCGAAGCCGGCCACGCCCAAGCCCGCCCCGGTCCTCCGGAGCACCGTCGCGGACCAGCAGCACTCGATCACCCTCCCGGTGTTCGAGGGCTGGGAGGTGACGACGACCGACACCCCGCAGTGGTCGGTCTACCTCGGCAGCGGCCGCTACACCTGCGCGAACGGCAAGGCCTGCATCCGCGGCCGGTTCTCGGTGGAGAAGAACACCATCCAGGGCGACAGCGCCAAGGCCGCCGCCGACGCCGCCATGCCGACCGTCGCCAAGCAGATCTTCAGCGGGATGACCTCGCAGACCGACTACGGCTCGGGCAGCCTCGCCGTCGCCGGCGTGGCCGGCTACGCGACCCGCTGGCACATCACCAACGCCGACGGAACCCAGGGCTACGTCCTGCTGGCCGCCCTCCCCGCGAAGGGCGGGGGCTACGTGGTCTTCGACGGCGGCGTGGACGACGACCCGGCCGCCCCGGACGTCTCGGTGCTGGACCAGATCCTCCTGGGCGTCAAGAAGGACGACGCCCCCACCAGCGGCACCTGACGTCCCGTTGCGGCGGTGTCGCGACCGGCGTCGCCCTCGCGGCCACGGCCGTGGCCGCCCCGCCTCCGGGCGCGCGGCCGCGCGGCTCCACCCCTCGGGGCCTCCCGCGCGTTCCGCGGCACCGGGCTGCCACAGTGCTCGGCTACGCCGGCCGGTCGTCCGGGAGCCGCTCCGGGAAGGTGGGCGGCGGGAGCGGGCGCGGGCGTGCGGCGGGCCGGTCGCTGCGGCGCAGGACGAAGACCACCGGGAGGGCGATCAGGCCGGGCCCGGCGAGCAGGCCGGCCAGCCACTGGCGGCCGTCCAGGCCGACGATCACCGAGCCGGCGAGCATTCCGGCGGCGAGCACGAAGCCGGCCACCAGTCCGCCGGCGTAGAGCTGGTGGGCGCGCTGGTCCTTGCGGTCCTGGGCCGCGATCCGGGCACGCTCGGTCACGTGCTCCTCCCGCATCCGGGCCGCTTCGAGCGCCGAGGCCGACGCCGTCCGCTCGCGTTCCAGCGACGCCAGGTGGCGCTCCCGGGCACTCTCCCGGGCGTGTTCGCGCCGGAGTTCCAGTTCGAGGTGCTCCAGGGCCACCCGCAGGTGCTCGGGCGGAAGTCGGGCCCACTGGGTGGCGACCTCCAGGGCCGTCGGACGGCGGGTGCGGCTCTCCTCGGGGGTGGTCACCGGTCGTCACCTCGGGGCGTGGGGGCGGTGCGGTCGGGGTCCCGGTCCGCGCCCGGCGGCGGGCCGAGCCGGAGGAAGAGGCGTTCCAGGCCCTCGGCGACGGTCTCGGCGGCCACCGGGGTCAGCGGGTCGTCGGCGTACTCCAGCAGGGGCCGGCACCCGGCCCCGCAGCCGCTCCCGGTGAGCGCCGCGTCGCCGTCCGCCCAGGCGAGGACGCCGCCGGAGACGTCGGACCGGAAGACCGGCCCGCTGCCCACCGGCCCCGCCTTCGAAAGGCCCTCCGAAAGAACCGGCGGCAGGCCCGCGGGGACGGGGAACCCCAGGCCCATGGGTGCGGGCCCGGCCGGCAGCGGGCTCTGAACGCGCCTCCCGGGCCCGTCCGCCGGTGCGCCCGGTCGCGGCGGCGTCGGCAGCGCCAGCGCGGCCAGCACCGCCGCGGCCGGCGCCAGGAGGGCCGCCCACCAGCCGATCCCGGTGGCGGCGTACAGGACCAGCGTCCCGGCCCAGACCAGGACGGCCGCGCCGCCGAGCACCGCACGTCTGCTCCCCACACCGCCCCCTTCCTCCGGTCCGAGCCTACCCATGACGAGGGCCCCCCGGTCGGAGAACTCCGCCGAGGGGCCCGGAAGGTGGCGAGGGGTCAGCTGTGCTGCGGGGCGGGCAGCGTCGCCGAGCCCGCGAGCAGCGGCCACTCCCGGTGGAACGGCGGCAGGGGCAGCTTGCCCTCGATGACCGGGGTGCCGAAGACCTTCAGGTGGGCGAGCAGCGAGCCGTTCAGGTCGACGCCGCCGACCAGCGACCAACTGCCCTGCGCCTGCGGCGGGTTGCCGGAGGAGTCGGCGACCAGCGAGCCCTCCGCCCGGGCGCTCAGATAGGGGGCGACGGTGGTCTCCACGCCGACGGTGTCGTACAGGCCGAGGCTGATCTCGGCGCCGAGCGCGGCCCGGACGCCCGCCTTGCCGTTGAGCCGCACGTGCACCGGGGAGACCTTGGTCTCGGCGCTGGTGGCCGGGGTCCAGCCCTTGCCGCCGGTGTAGTCGGCGCGCACCGCCCAGGTGCCGGTGGCGTCCTGTTCCGCCTCCAGGTGGACCTGGCCGTCGGCGCTGACCTCCAGGTAGCAGGTGAGGCCGAGGTTGACGACCACCGGCAGGCCGGCGACCGTCAGCACCGGGCTGGCCTGCAGCTTGGCGAAGGGCACCCGGACGGGGGCCGCGCCGGTGCTGCGGGCGGCGTCGCCGGTGACCTTCCACTGGGCGTGGGCGCCGAGGTCGAAGCCGATCGAGGCGGTGCGCGGGCTGCCGGCCGCCGCGCCGTGGTAGGCGAAGTGGACGGCGGGGTGGAGCTGGAGCGAGCCGGACGCGTCGAGGCTCGCGCCGTCGGGCAGCGGGACGGGGGCCTTGAGGTTCACCTCCAGGGTGCCGGAGGCGTCGGCCTGGACGCCGTTCCCGGTCAGGCCGGCGGTCGCCTTGAGGTCCTTGACCAGCGGGGTCACGGTGATGCCGTGCGGGTCGACGGGGACGTTGCCGTCGGCCTCGGTGCCGCCGAGGAGTTCGGCCAGGGTGGCCGGACGGGTGGTCAGGGCGATGGTGTTGCCCGCGCCGGGCCGGACGCCGGTGACGGCGACCAGCGCGCCCTGCGGGGCGGCGGCGGTGGGCGGGCTGGCGATCAGCTGCCCGGGCTGGACGGCCGCGGCCGCGACTGCGGCAGACGGGACGGCGCCCGGCGAGGTCGTAGCCGAGGCTGTGGGCGAGGTCGTGGCCGAAGCCGTGGGCGAAGCAGTGGGCGAAGCAGTGGCTGGGGCGGTGGCCGGGGCGGCCGGCCCCGTCGCCGACAGCACGGCCGTGCCGCCCGCCGGGTCGTAGGCCGTCAGCTGGAGGTTCTTCGCCGCCGCCGTGACGGCGCCACCGTCCTTGCCCGGGCTGCCGATCGCGGCCTGGTGGTCCCCTGCGGGTGCGGCGGTGACGGTGGTTCCGCTCGGGGTCGGACGGCCGGCGGCGGGGCTGCCCGCCTTGGCGCGCGGGGTGCCGCCGGCGGGCGGCGCGGCGGCCGGGCTGCCCCCGGCGGCGGTCGCGGCCGGGTCGGCGACGGTGGCGGCGGCCGGTGCGGCACCGGCCTGGGAGGTACCGGGGCTGGTCGGCCCGCACGCGGCGGCCCCGGCGAGGACGAGGGTGAGGACGGCGGGGCCGGCGGCCCTGCCTATGGAGCTTTTGAACACGCGGCGTCATGTTACTGACGAGGAATAACTTTGTCGAAGACAGGCCAAAAAGCCGGACCGATCAGGTTTAACCGCAGGTCATCCGAGGTTCGTCGGAGTGGAGGGATCAGCCGGGCGAACCGGGCCCCGCCCCAGCCGCGCCGCCGGCAGCGGCGACCCGTCCAGCGCGCCGACCCCGCCCATGCCCCTGCCCTCGCCCCTGTCCGTACCCTCGCCCTCGCCCGAGAGCACGGCGAGGTACCGCGAGCGCGCCATCGGTTCCGCCCCGAGGCTCCGCACGTGCGGCCCGTCCCACTGCGCGTCGAGCAGCCGCCCGCCCGCCGCGCCGAACCTCGCCCCGAGATCGGCGACGGCGACCCGGGCGGCGTCCGGGCGGCGGTGGAACATCGAGTCCAGGCTCAGCACCGGGCCGACCACCACCCCGAACACGCCGCCGATCAGCTCCTCCCCCTCCCACACCTCGCCGCTGTGCGCCGCCCCCAGCCCGTGCAGCTTCATCAGCGCCGCCGCCAACTCCTCCGTGAGCCAGACCGGTTGACGCCCTTCGGCGCACGCCGCCAGCACCTGCCCGAAGGCCCGGTCCGCGCTCGTCCACCACGAGGACCGGTTGCGCAGCCGCCGCTCCAGCCGCCCCCCGAGCCGAACGCCGTCGGGCGCGATCACCGGCCGCGGGTCGGGCGACCACCAGGCCAGCGCGTACGGGTCCGTCCCGCCCGGCAGCAGGGCCACCTCGCCCGCCTCGACGGCGTCCCCGTACAGCGCCTCGCTGTACGCGCTCGCGTACACGTCCGCCGCCGGCAGCGGGAACAGCCCGCGCCGGTACGCCGCCAGCAGTTCTCCGGGCCCGAGCGACCCGCCGAAGGCCACCGGGCCGTCGCCGGAGCCGAGCCGCCCGCCCAGCGCGTCGAAGAGGCCCGCGCCGGAAAGGCTCCCCGCGGCACTGCCCCCCTCGGCGCGGCTCCCCTCGGAACGGCTCCCCTCGGAACGGCTCACGGCGACGCCGCCCGCAGGAAGCCCTCCCGTTCCAGCCCCGCCAGGTAGTGGTCGATCAACCCGGCCTCCACCGGCGGCAGTTCGATCCCGCTCCCGGCCAGCGCCGCGTCCGCGTTGACCCGCTCGAACAGCGGGAACGTCGGCCGGAAGTACATCTCGCTGATCGACAGTTCCGTCCCCGGCGCGCGGTCCACGAACAGCGGGACGAACGGTGCGATCGGGTGCGTCGGGTTCCCGGCGGCGAACCGGACCAGCCGCCGCACCCAGTCCCTGTACGGCAGTGGGGCGATCCGGTGGCCGCGCGCCCGCAGCCGCTCGGCGAGGTCGGCGAGGACGCCCGGCTGCGGGGAGGTGAGGTGGTAGACCTCGCCGGCGGCCGGCGCGTGGGCGGCGATGTGGGCGACGGCCCGGGAGAAGCGGTCGGCGGGGACGAAGTCGAGCAGCAGCTGCACGTCCGGGCAGGTCCCGCTGTCGGCCAGGTAGGCGATCAGCGCGCACAGTTCGGTGCCGGTGTTCATCGCCCCGTCCGCGAGGTCCCCGGTGACGTCGTTGGTGCGCAGCACGGTGACCGGCAGGCCGGCGGCGGCCGCGTTGTGCAGCAGCTGTTCGGCGACCCACTTGCTCTCGACGTAGCCGACGCCGAGCCGTTCCGGGTGGGCGAGCGGGGTCCGCTCGGTGACCTTCGGGACGCCGGCCGCGCCGAAGCCGGCCAGGACGGCGAGGGTGGAGAGGTAGTGCACGGGGATGCCCCGGCTGTGCCCGGCGAGCCGGACGACCTCCCGGGTGCCGCCGACGTTGGGGCGGCGCAGCTGGTGGTACGGGTAGAGGAAGTTGACCTGCCCGCCGAGGTGGTGGATCGCGTCGAGGTGCCCGGCCAGCCAGTCGAACCGGTGGTCCGTCAGCCCGAGTGCGGGCCGGGTGAGGTCGCCGACCAGCGGCACCACCCGCCGGTCGGCGAGGTCGTGCCGCAGGAAGCGCTGCTGCGCCGCCCGCAGCCGTTCCAGCGCGTGTTCCTCGTCGGGCGCGCGGACCAGGCAGTGGATGCGGGCCCGGGTGGTGGCGAGCAGCGCGTGCAGCAGGTGGGCGCCGCAGAAGCCGGTGGCGCCGGTGAGCAGGATCTCGGCGGGTTCGGCCCGGGAGGGCGCCGGGCTCCAGGACTGCCGGAGGTCGTCGGTGAGCCGGGCCTCCGCGAACCAGTCGACGCCGGCGTCCCGTTCGGCGCCCGCGGGGCCCTCCGTGCGCGCCGCCCGCAGGGCCCCCGCGAAGGCGTGCAGGACGGGTTCGCGCAGCAGTGCCCGGGTGAGCGCCCGCACCTGCCCGACGTCGATGCCGAACATGATCCGGGCCCGCGCCAGCATCTCCATCGCGAGCAGCGAGGTGCCGCCGAGCGCGAAGAAGTCGCCGTCCGGGCCGACGTGTTCGACGCCGAGCAGCTCCGCCCACAGCTGCCCGACGGCCGCCTCGACCGCGTCCGCACCGGACGCACCCGCGCCGGCCGGAACGGCCGGAGCAGTCGGAGCGGCCGGGCCGGGCGGACCGCCCGAACCGACCGGGCGCACCGGCGCGTGCGGCAGCCGCCGCCGGTCGATCTTCCCCGCCGCCGTCAGCGGCATCGCCGCCAGCGGCACGAAGTCGGCCGGCACCAGGTACTCCGGCAGCCGCTCGGCCAGGAACGCCCGGATCGCCCGCGCCCCGCCGGCCGCCCCGGGGGCGAGCGTGTAGTACGCCGTGAGCGTGCGGCTGCCGTCCGCCGCCTCCCCGTCGGCCGCGATCCGGGCCTGCCGGACGTCCGGGTGGGCGGCCAGGACGGCCTCGATCTCGGCCGGGTCCACCCGGTGCCCGCGCACCTTCAGCTGGTCGTCGAAGCGCCCGAGGATCTCCAGCTGCCCGTCGGCCCGCCACCGTCCGGCGTCGCCGGTGCGGTACATCCGCTCACCGGGCAGCGGCGCGTACGGGTCGGGCAGGAAGGACTCGGCGGTGAGCCCGGCCTGCCGCCAGTAGCCGCGGGCGAGGCCGGGCCCGCCGAGGTGGATCTGCCCCTTCTCCCCGGGCCGGACGGGGCGCAGCCGGGCGTCGAGCACGTGCACCCGCACTCCGGGCAGTGGCCGGCCGATCGGTACGGGCGCGGCGGAGCCGCCCGGTCCCGCCGGGCCCGGGCCGGTGGCGCCCCCGCCGAGGAGGTCGGCCGTGACCTCGCAGAGCGTCGAGGTGACGGCCGCCTCGGTGACCCCGTACGCGTTGAGCAGCCGGGCGCCGGGCAGCCGTTCCAGGCAGCGGCGGCAGTCGTCGGCGTCCACGACGTCCCCGCCGACCACGACCAGCCGCAGTTCCCGGGGGCCGGGCCCGCCGGGCGGGAGCAGGTCGAGCAGGTGGTGCCAGTAGGCGGGGGTGAGGTCGGCGACGGCCAGGCCCAGCCCGGGCAGCCGGCCGGCCAGTTCGGTGGGCGCCCAGGTGCCGCCCGCGTCCCCGCCGCCGCCCAGCACGACGGTCGCGCCCGCGAGCAGGGCGCCGAACACCTGCTCCAGCGCGGTGTCGGAGCCCAGCGCGGCCAGTTGCAGGACGCGTTCGCCGGGGCGCAGCCGGTAGGCGTGGACGATCCGGTCGAGGGTGAACAGCAGCGCACGGTGGGTGACGGGCACGCCTTTGGGGCGGCCGGTCGTGCCGGAGGTGTAGATCAGGTAGGCGAGGTCGTCGGGGACGGCGCCGTCGTCTCCCAGGAACTCGCCGAAGCCGCCGCCCCCCGGTCCGAGCACGGGTACCCGGGAGGTCCCCGGGAAGCCGTCGCCGTCCGCGACCACCACCCGGGCCCCGCAGTCCTCGACGAGCCCGGCCAATCGTCGCCGCGGGTGGGCCGGGTCCAGTGGCAGGAACGCCCCGCCGGCCTTGAGCACGGCCAGCCAGGCGGTCACCAGCCCGGCCCCGCGTTCCAGGCAGACCGGTACGACCTGCTCGGGGCCGGCTCCGCTGGCCCGGAGTGCGGCGGCCAACCGGTCGCTGCTCAGGTCGAGTTCGCGGTAGCTCAGCGTGGCGTCGGCGGCGATGACGGCGACCGCCTCCGGGTCGTGCGCCGCCCGCGCGCGGAACAGTCCGTGCACCGTGTCGGCGAATCCGGCCGCCGCCCGCCGTACGGGGGCGCCGTCGGGGAAACCCAGTTCGGCGGGGCGCCACTCGCGTTCCACCCGGTCCCGGCAGTCGGCCCGCCCGGCCGGTCCGTGGACCTGCCGCCACCCGGCCGGGACGGTCAAGTCCCCGGGCCAGATCGCATACTGACCGTTGTCGTTGCGGACCACGGCGTGACGGTCGGAGCTCACATCCGTACGTACGCCCTGTGCGCTGTCTACTGCGTCGTCCACCGGCTTGACCTCGTGCTGTGGCGGCAGAATGCTGGGGAGTGCGACATTTCCGACTATACGCACTCCTGCCCCGTCGAGGCCGTCCGGTCGCACCCCCACCGGACGCCTCGCTGCTGCGCGAAAGCGCCCACCCCGTCCCGCCCCGGGCCGGCCCGTACGCCTCGCCCGCCCAGTCCTCGCCCGAACTGCCCCGCCCGACCGGCGGGGTGGTGTCGCGGAGGAGGTAGCCTCGTTGACTCGCCGGCGCCAACGCCTGATGGTCTGTTACCTGCTCTGGATGGTGCTGTTCACCGGCATCTACTACGCGAATCCGAGCCAGCGGATCATCTGGTGGACGGGCATCGGCCTCGGCGGCGTCGCCGCGATCGTGGTCGGCGTCCGGCTCAACCGGCCCGCGCACGCGCGCTTCTGGTACGTGCTGGCGCTCGCCAACCTCAGCTTCACCGTGGGCGAGGTGATCCAGGCCGTCCAGTTGGACATCCTGCACCTGCCCAACCCGTTCCCGTCCGTCGCGGACGGCTTCTACCTCGCCGAGTACGTGCTGTACGCGGTCGGCGTGCTGGGCTTCATCCGCTGGCGCACGGCCCGTCAGGACCGCGCCGGGCTGCTCGACGCCCTCATCCCCACCATCGGACTGGCCCTGCTCGCCTGGATCTACCTGATCCTCCCGTACGCCCGGAACCCGGACCTCGACTGGTTCCAGAAGGCCGTCTCGATCGCCTACCCGCTCGGCGACGTGGTCGTGCTCGCCCTGCTGCTGCGCCTGCTGACCCCGCGCGGGGGCAACTCCCGCTCGCTGCAGCTGCTCGCCGTCGGCTCGCTCGGCCTCCTGGTCTCCGACGTGCTGTACGGGCTGGTCCAGCTGCACGGCACCTGGCACATCGGCACGCCCGTCGAACTCGGCTGGGCCGCCTTCTACACCGCCTGGGGCGCGGCGGCGCTGCACCCGTCGATGGTCGAGCTGACCCGGCCGGTGCCCACCCAGCAGCCGGACCTGAGCACCGCCCGGCTGGTGCTGCTCACCCTCGCCTCGCTGATCGCCCCGGCGATCCTGATCATCGAGGCGCTGGCCGGCAACACCGGCAACGCGGGCGTGATCGGCGCGTTCTCCGCGCTGCTCTACCTGCTGGTGCTGGCCCGGCTCGCGGTGGTCGTCTCCGACCGCCGGCAGGCCGTCGCCCGCGAGCGGACGCTGCGCGAGGCGGGCGCCCGGCTGACCGCGGCCGTCACGGTGGAGGAGGTCGCGGACGCCGTCCAGTCCGCCGCGTCCACGCTGATGCCGGCCGAGGCCGGACACGTCGCCCTGCTCGCGGTGACCGAGGAGGGCGTGCTGCACGTGCGGCACGCCGGGAGCGGCTCCGCCCGGCAGGCCCCGCAGGACGCCGCGCCGTCCGAGCAGGTGCTGGAACTCGCCGCCGCCAGGGAGACCCTGCTGCTGCCCGTGGCCGCCCTGGGCCTGGACGCCGCCCCGCCCACCTCGTCGAAGCCCGGCCCGTCCAAACCCGGCGCCAAGCCCGGCGGCGACCGGCGCACCCGCCTCGGCGGCGGCATGCCGTACGCCCTGGTCTGCCCGCTCACCCTCGCCGAGCGCCCCTCCGGCGATCCGCTGATCGGCGCGCTCATCGTCACCGGCACCGAGCAGGAGCTGACCAGCCTCTGGAGCTCGCTGGAGATCCTCGCCGCGCAGGCGGCCCTCGCGGTCGAGCGCTTGGTGCTGAGCCGGGAGGTCATCCGCCGCAACAGCGAGCTGTACTTCCGCACCCTGGTGCAGAACTCCAGCGACGTCATCCTGATCCTCGACGCCGACGACGGCGTGCGCTACGCCTCCCCGTCCGCCGAGACGGTGCTCGGCCACCCGAACCTGGCCGGCACCCTGCTGACCGACCTGGTCCCGCCCGAGGACAGCCGGGAGGTCGGCAAGGCGCTGGCCCGGATGCGCGGGAGCGCCGACCAGCCCCGGGCGGAGCAGCCGCGCGAGCACTGGCGGCTGCTGCGCCAGGACCGCACCCCGATCGAGGCCGAGGTCCGCTTCAACGACCTGCGCGCGGACCCGACCGTGGGCGCCCTGGTGCTCACCCTGCGCGACGTGACCGAGCAGCGGCAGATGGAGCGCGAGCTGACCCACCGGGCCTTCCACGACTCGCTGACCGGCCTGGCCAACCGGGTGCTGTTCCTGGACCGGGTCGGCCACGCCCTCTCCCGGGGCGAGCGCAGCGGAGCCGTCACGGGGGTGCTGTTCATCGACCTGGACGACTTCAAGGTGGTCAACGACACCCAGGGGCACGCGGTCGGCGACGAGCTGCTGGTCGCGGTCTCGCTGCGGGTCTCCACCGCCCTTCGCGCCTCGGACACCGCCGCCCGCCTCGGCGGCGACGAGTTCGCGGTGCTGGTGGAGGACGCACGGCGGCCGGCCGACGTGGACACCATCGCGTCCGGGGTGCTGGCGGTGTTCGCCGAGCCGTTCAAGCTCAAGTCGGGCGCGGTGCGGGTGACGGCCAGCATCGGCGTGGCGACCACCGAGGACAGTGTGGACGCGACCGAGCTGCTCACCCACGCCGACCTCGCGCTGTACTCCGCCAAGGCGGCCGGCCGCCGTCAGTGGCGCCACTACCGGCCGGCCCTGCAGACCGGGATGGTGGAGCGGCACGAGCTGAACGAGCACCTCGACTCGGCGATCGCGGAATCGGCCTTCCAGCTGTACTACCAGCCGATCGTCGACCTGCGCTCGGGGGACCTGGTCGCCTTCGAGGCGCTGGTCCGCTGGCCGCACGACCGCCGCGGCATGGTGCTGCCCGACGAGTTCATCGCCCTGGCCGAGGAGAGCGGCCAGATCGTCCCGCTCGGCGCCTGGGTGCTGGAGCGCGCCGCCCAGGAGGTCGCGGCCTGGCACGCCGCGAGTTCGGCGGTCCGCTCCGCCGCCGGCCGGCCGCCGCTGCGGGTCAACGTCAACGTCTCGGCCCGGCAGTTCCGCGACGCCGGGTTCGTGGACGTGGTCCGCCGGGCCCTGGCCACCACCGGCATCGACCCGCACACCCTGGTCCTGGAGCTGACCGAGTCCGTGCTGATGCGCCGCGACGACCGCATCCACGCCGACATGGCCACCCTGTCCGGCCTCGGCGTCGGCATCGCCATCGACGACTTCGGCACCGGCTACTCCTCGCTGTCCTACCTGCGCGAGTTCCCGATCTCCCTGCTCAAGATCGACAAGTCCTTCATCGACGGCCTCGGCCACTCGCCGCAGCAGTACGCCCTGGTCGAGGGCATCACCCGGATCGCCGACACCCTCGGCGTCCAGGTGATCGCCGAGGGCATCGAGCACGCCGACCAGCGCGACCTGCTCACCGCCATGGGCTGCCCGCTCGGCCAGGGGTACCTCTTCGCCCACCCCATGGATTCCCCGCAGGCCCGCGCCCTGGTCCGGCGGACCTCCTACGAACCCGCCTGAGCGGCGGCCCGCCCCGCTACTCCTTGCGCAGCGCGTGCGACAGCACCGTGAGCAGCGCCAGCGTGGGCCTCGCGTGCCCCGCCTCGACGGCCCGGACGTCGGCCTCCGGGAGGCCCGCCCGGGCGGCGAGGTCGCCGAGGGTGAGGCCGAGGTCGCCGCGGCGGGCACGGACGGCGCGGGCCAGGGCCTCGGCCGGGTCGCCGTCCGGATGGGCGGGGAAGTCCTCGATCAGGGGGCGCGCCAGATCCACCGAATTCTCCTCATCGGCCTGCGGGGCGCACAGTCTGGCACGCGATCAGCGGACGGGGACCCCAAGCGGAGGTCAAGGTTCCTTGACCTCCGCTTGGGGGTCAGGAGTTCGCGCGGACCAGGTCGAGCAGCCCGGGGAAGCGCCGGTCGAGGTCCTCTCGGCGCAACGTGGCCGCCCGGCTGTTGCCGCGGTCGACCTGGCGGATCAGACCGGCCTCGCGCAGCACCCGGAAGTGGTGGGTGAGCGTGGACTTGGAGACCGGCAGCTCGAAGGAGACGCAGGTGCGCGCCGCCCCGTCGGGCTCCCGCAGCAGGGCGGCGACCACCCCGTGGCGCAGCGGGTCGGCGAGCGCGCCGAGCACGGTCCGCAGGTCCATCTCCTCGACCGCGGGGTGGCCTTCGGAGTCCGGCATCGAATCCTCCGTCCTCGGGCATCCTCAGGTACGGGTTGCATCATACCTTGGAGGCGTGCCACCGTAAGGTTCGATCAAATCCGTACCTGACCGTCGGGGCCGACGGTCTGCCCGAGCCTGGAGTCACGCCCCCTTGCGTACGCAGAGCCCGTCCTCCGCCGTCCCCTCCGCCGTGCCGTCCGACGCCGCGCCACCACCGCGGCCCGGCCGCACCCTGACGGCGGCGGCCGTCCTGCTCGCGGTCCTCGTCGTCCCGATGTCCATCTCCGGCACCGCGGTCGCCCTCCCCCGCATCGGCGTCGACACCCGTGCCGACCCGGCCGCGCTCCAGTGGGTGGTCAACGCCTTCAACGTGGCCTTCGCCTGCTTCACCCTGGTCTGGGGCTCGCTCGCCGACGTCGTCGGCCGGGTCAGGGCCTTCGCGGCCGGCGTCGTCATCTACGCCCTCGGCTCGCTCGCCGGCGCCGTCGCCACCGACGTGCTGTGGCTGGACGCCGCCCGCGGCCTCGCCGGAGTCGGCGGCGCCGCGGTCTTCTCCTGCGGCGCCGCCATCCTCTCCACCGTCTTCGACGGGCCGGCCCGCGCCAGGGTCTTCGCGCTGTTCGGCACCGTCGCCGGCGCCGGGGTCGCCCTCGGCCCGTCGCTGGCCGGCGGGCTGGCGCAGGGCCTCGGCTGGCGCTGGGTGTTCGCGGTGCACGCCGCCGCCCTCGCCCTCGTCCTGCTCGCCCTGCCCGCGCTCGCCCGCGCGGTGCCCGTCGGCCCCGCCGGCGGGCGGGTCGACGTCCCCGGCAGCGCCCTGTTCGTGCTCGCCATGGTGTTGCTGACCACCGCCGTCGTGCAGGGCTCCCAGTGGGGCTGGGGCAGCCCGGGTGTGCTCGCCCTGTTCCTCGGCGCGGCCCTGGCGCTGGTGGCCTTCGCCCTCGTCGAGCGGCGCAGCACCCACCCGCTGCTGGACCTCGGGCTGCTGGGCGACCGCCGCTTCCTGGGCCTGTGCCTGGTGCCGGTGGCCGCCTCCTTCGGCTTCGTCACCATGCTCACCTACCTGCCCAGCTACCTGACCGCCGTCACCGGCCGCGGCGCGGGCGCCACCGGTCTGCTGATGCTGCTGCTCACCGTGCCGGTGCTGGTCCTGCCGGCGGTCGCCGCCAGGCTGGTCTCCCGCGGCGTGCCGGCCCTCGCCCTGATCCTGCTCAGCCTGGCCTGCCTGGTGGCCGGGGACGTCACCCTCGCCGTGCTCTCGCCCTCCGTCACCGTCCTGCTGCTCGCCGCCCCGATGCTGGTCACCGGCACCGGGATGGGCCTGTCGGCCGGCCTGGTCGACGGCCGGGTGCTGGAGCTGGTCGACCCGACCAGAGCGGGGATGGCGGCCGGCTTCCTCAACACCCTGCGCCTGGGCAGCGAGGCCGTCGCCGTCGCGGTGTACGGCTCCGCGCTCGCCACCGTGCTGAGCGGCCGGGTCACCGACGGCGCCGGCGCGCACCCGGGAGCCTCCCGGGTCGGCGAGGTCGCCGACCGGGCGGCCGGCGGAGACCTCGCGGGCGCCGCCGAAATCTCCGGCGCCACCGACCGGCACGCCTTCACGGAGTTCCTCGCGCACGCCTACGACTCCGCCTTCCACTCCGTGCTGGCCGGACTGGCGGCCGTCTGCGCGGTGCTCTCCGTGGTCGTCGCGGTCCTGCTGCGCGGCGGCGGGCGGCGCCGGGCCTCGGCCTGACCGGTACCACCGGGCGCCGAACACTCCACCGGCCGCCCCGCGCGACGAACACCCCACCCACCACCGCGCACGACGAACGGCCCGCCGCGGCAGCGCCGCGACGGGCCGTTCCGGTTCGCCTCCCCGCGACACCGTTCCGGGGCACCGACCGGATCACCCCGCCGATCAGCCCAGCGGCAGCTCCAGGCGGGACTCGTTGCCGGCCGGCGAGCCGATGGTGACGGTGCCCCGCTCCGCGGCGTAGGAGTACAGCTGGTCACGGCTGTTGACGACCAGCGCCAGCCGGTGGCCGTCCTCCAGGTCGTACGCGGCGGGCTGCAGCGCCCAGTCGACAGTGGTCTCCTCACCGGGGGTGAGGCCGAGCACGGTGTACGGCTCGTGGGTGATGATCCGCGCGTTGCCGTCCGGGGCGACGTCGAACAGGTACGCCACCAGAGTGGCGGCGTCCTCGGTACTGCTCACGGTCAGCCGGAGCCGCGCGGCGCCCCGGATGCGACGGGCCACCCCGCCGCTGCCGGTCAGCCGGTCGGTCGACCAGACCAGCAGGTTCTCCCGCTCGAACTCGGACAGCACGTACTTCCGGGGGTTGCCGGTCCACTCCTTCTGGCCGGTTTCCATCACGTCGTCCACCGCCGTGGCCCTGGTCTCCACGCCCGCGGTGAAGCTCCGCGACCAGCCGTCGTTCTGCTTGTCGGCCAGCGCGCCGTCACCGTCGCCGTTGACGCCGGTGAGGTACCACGTCTCCTCTCCGGTGGTGACGTCCGCCCACGAGTCGCGCGACTCGCGGCGGGCGGCCTCGGTGATCCGGTTGCCGCCGCCCAGCGCGGGCTTGGTCTTGTAGGTGAACATCACCTGGCTGGTCACCTGCTTGCGCTTCGGCGCCTCGTTGTCGGCGCCCAGCAGGTGGTGGTCCAGGAATTCGTAGGCCTCCCGGAGGGGTTCTGCCAGGCCGGGGAACGGCAGGTGGGTCAGCAGGCCGGACATGCCGGCGCCCTCGGGCGCGCCGTGGTCGCCGATCCACAGGTTCAGCTGCTTGGGCACCGTCAGCCGGTTGTAGACGTCGATCACCGAGGAGGCCGGGAAGAGCGTCTCGTGCCAGGTGTTGGAGACGAAGGTCGGGATGCCCCGCCGGTTGGTCTCCCGGAGGTACGTCTCCGGGGAGCGCTCGTTGCCCCAGGCGATCACGTCGTCGAGGTCGCGGTTCTGGTCGAACTTGTCGAGGATGTCCAGGGTCTCCGCGTCGAACTTGTCCTGCCTCTCCCCGCCGGTGTAGCCGACCAGCAGTTCCACGGCCTTGAGGTGCCGGGTGTCGTTGTCGTAGAGGCTGGTGGCCAGGTTGCCCCAGGTGCTCAGCGCGACCACGGCGGCCACCCGCTCGTCGGGGTCGTGCGCGGCGACCAGCTGGCTGATCCCGGAGCCGTAGGACACGCCGAGGAAGCCGACCTTGCGCGGTTCGCACCAGCCCTCCGCGTGGGTGATCACCTTCGCCCCGTCGGACCGGTCGGCGGGCCCGGCCACGTCCACGCGGCCGCCGGAGGTGGAGATCCAGCCCGGATAGCCGAGGCCCCGCGGGGTGTAGGCCAGGACGTGGTAGCCGCGCAGCGCCAGCTTGAAGTAGCCGTAGACGAAGGGCAGCCAGCCGAGCGGGTTCCAGCCGGCCGGCACGATCACGACCGGACGCGGCTCGCCGCCCTTCAGCCTGATGCGGAACGCGGACAGGCGGATGTCCTCCTCCACCTCGATCCCGGTGATGTCGACGTCGGCGATCTGCCGCACCTTGGCCACCAACTCGGCCAGTTCCGGCGGGAGCTGTACCGCCCCGTCGCCCCGGGCGGCCGCCTGCAGGGCGTTGCCGAGGTCGATGACGGCCTGGTTGACGGTGGTGCCGGGCCCCCGGAGTCCCTTGTCGGCGACGTCGGCGAGCGTGGCCTCGGTGATCGCCGGGATCGGCTCTCCACTGACGCTGGTCATGCGAACCACCCTTCCGTGACGGATACTGTTCGCATCCTTGATCACGGCGGGCGAAACGAAACTGATGCGACGTCAGATTCACTGAAATGGATGGAGTACCGATCAACTCCTGTTGATTACAATAGAGTTGTAGTATCTGCGCCCGACCTCACCGCGGGCGGATGACGGCCCTGACCGCCACCCGCCCGCCCGGTCAGGGCCGCGAGTCGAGCACCAGTTGCCGGAGCTCGGCGGTGCACATCATGTAGCCGTCCGGGGTCGGCACGTGGGCGAGGTAGTGGGCGAGGTCCGTGCCCAGCGCGAACACCTTCACCGGGGTCCCCGCGGCGCGGGCCGACTCCACCACCCTGCGCAGCCCGTCCAGGACGGCCGGGTGCCGGGTCTGGTAGGACTCCGCCACCAGGTGGTTGCCGCGGTCCGCGGCCAGGTAGAACTGCACCAGGTCCTTCACCCCGACGAACAGCTCGCTGGCACCGGCGGCGCAGATCTCGGCCGTGGCGTGCACCGCCGCCGGCGTCTCGATGAACGCGGACAGGGGCACCTCGGCCGGCAGTTCGAGATGCTTCCTGAGCTGGGCGAACTCCTCCGCGTCGTTGAGGAACGGGACGGAGAGCTGCACCCGGCCCGCGGCGTCGCCGAGCCGCTCGCGCAGCGAGCCGAGCATGGCGTGCAGCGCCTCCCGGTAGGCGGTCGACCCCAGCAGCCAGCGCGCGCCGTGCAGGCCCAGCTCGGGGTTGGGCTCGACCGCGACCGGGGCCAGCTCGGTGACGCTGGCGGCGTGGTCGGAGCGGAGGTCGAGCATCCTCAGGATCAGCCGCTGGCCGGGCAGCAGCGCCTCGGTGAAGGCGCACAGCCGGTCGGCGAGCGCCCGCCCGTAGACCGCCGCTTCGGCCGGGCCGCCCTCCAGGGAGTCGAGCGGGCTCAGGCCCGCCGCCAGGCAGAGGAACTCCTCCCGGATGAAGAAGCAGTCGACCCGCTTCGCGTCCGGCCCGCAGGAGTTGATCGCATTGATGTCCTGGAGGTCCGCGATGACCGCGCACGCCGCGCCGAGGTCGGCCGGCGAGGGGGCCCCGGGGCCGGCGTCCGGGTCGGTCCCGGCGCCCGCGCCGGACTCGACGACGATCGACTCGCCGTCGAGGTCCAGCACCGCCTCTCCGACCAGGTCGTCGAGGTCCGCCTCGTCGACGCGGAGCACGGGAATTCCCCTGCCCCGGCAGAGCGACTGCATGTGGCCGGTCAGCCCACCCGAACCGCAGACCACCGCGCGCGCCGCCACGATCGCCTCGTACAGGCCGGCGTCGAGGGAAGGGGCGACGAGGATGGATCCCTCGAGCGGATGTCTCGTGCGATTGCAGGTGCCCCGCACTTCGCTCTGTGCACCACCGGTCAGCAGGGATCCCTGAATCCGTCGCCCGTCCACCTATTCCTCCTGTTCTTCGGCGGTCGCCATTCCCAGCTGTCGGCGCAGTTGTCGTGGTGTCACGGAGACATCGGTGAGTCGTTCGACCGCGGCCCGGTTGACGACCACCCTCATCAGGCGGTCGTACCGGGCGGCATCCACCGCAGCGGCCGGACGTTCACCCATGGACCGGATACAGGCGTCCAGCCGGGAATCGAGCAGGTTCCGTTCAAGTCGACCGCGCGAGGCCAATCTCCTGGCCTCCAGTACCACAGCGTCCTCGAATTCCCCCCGGGCCGCTTCCTCCAGATTGCCGACACCCCCGCGGCGCCCGGACACGTTTCCGGCCACGCTTTCGGCCATGCTTTCGGCCGTCCTTTCGGCCGCGCCTCGAGCCGGATTCCCCACCGAAGTCCACTCCGGAGTCCGGGCCGAACTCCACTCCGCAATGCGAGCCGAAACGTCCTCTTCCACTTCCAGTTGCTCGACCACGTGCGCGGCGACCGCGATCGAATGGTTCTTGATGGCGGCGAGATTGAAGGTGAACGCACCGGTTCGGCCGTTCCGCACGATCTCGTCGCCCTCGCGCAGCGCGCCGACCGCGGACACCGGGCCCGCCACCCCGCCGGGGCTCAGCAGCACCCCCCGTCCGTCGACCTCCAGGCCGCGCCCGGTGCGTGCGTGGGGCTCCGCGATCCCCCGCCGCAGCAGGTTCCGCCAGAGCGGCCGGTCGACCCTGCTGTAGTCCGACTCCCGGCCGAAGTTGGACACCACCAGGTCGGCCTCGATGGTGCGCTCCTCCTGCGGGGAGGCGACCGACACGGCCAGCCGGCCCGAATCCGCCGGCCTGACCGCCTCCACCTTGCCGACGACCAGCCGCACCGCCCCGTCCGCCGCGTGCAGGGCGCGCTCGACGACCGCCATCGTGTACTCGAGCACCCCGACCCGCAGCGCGGCCAGCGCGGTGCCGAACTCGTCCAGCAGGCCCCGCAGTTCCGCGGTGGGGATGCGCTCGATGGCCTCGGGGAGGTGCGGCTCCCACGCCTTGACCACCCGCTCGGCAACCACCACCGGGGAGACGTCGGGATGCTCCCGGACGACCGTCGAGCAGGCCGTGTCCCACTCGGCCCGGATCCGGACGAGGAACTCCTCACGGTTCCGGTACGGCTCCAGCAGCGTCTTCGGACAGGGGAGGCGCAGCACCCCGTGCTCGTGGCCGCCGGGGTACGTCCGGAACATCGTCCCGGTCCTGGAGATCAGATGGATTCTCCCGGTGTGGCCCTGGCGCAGCAGCAGGCCCGCCGAGTCGTAGGCACTCAGCACGGAGCCGACGATGGCGACCGTCGACTCGGACGGGAGCGAGACGAGCTTGCGGATTCCGGCCGCGGAGTAGGGGTCGCGCACGAAGGAGGCGTGGGTGCGGACCTCGGAGGCGAAGACCGGCTCCCGGAGTTCGAGGCCGGTCGCGAGGACGACCTGGTCGGCGCGGAGCACGGTCACCTCCGGGCTCCGGTCTGCTTCGCCCCCGCGGCCCGACGACTGCTCGATCGTCACATCGGCGCCGGTGGCCCGGACTTCCAGGTCCACCGCCTCGCCCTCCGCCTCGACGAGCACCACACCGGGAGGGGCTTCGCGCCTCGCCTCGGCCAGCCGGTCGCTCAGGTAGTCCTGGAAGATCCGCCGGGGCGCCGGCCCCTGCTCGACGAACCGGAGCCCGGCCCAGGGATCCGGCCAGCCGCTGCGGTCGGCCTCGTGGTTGGCCCAGCGGACGAAGTCGAGGACGTCCTCGCGGAACACCGACATCCGGCCCGCCTGGATGTTGAACACGTAGTCCCAGGGGTTGCCGTCCCGGTGGTAGGCGACGCCCGCCGAGCGGTAGTCGGAGCGTCGTTCCAGCAGGACGATCTCCAGCGGTCTGCGCGCGAAGCAGAGCAGCCGGATGGCCGTGGCGGTGCCGGCCAGGCCCGCCCCGACTATGAGGACTCTTGGACGCGTACCCGTTCGACTCATGGTCAAGCCTCCGCATCGAAGGATGGGAACCCGGCTCTCCTGTCCCGAACGCCGGGCACGTGGTCTGCTGAGGAAGTGCGGCTCGGACGGAGCGACGCGCTGTCCGAAGTGCCCCAGGATCCTAGAACAGGTGATCCGCCGACCATGACGACTTGTCACGAATCCGATGGGCCTGCTCCGAAACCGGGTCGCCTGCGACCGGCCCGGCAGTCCGGACTGCCGGAGTGGACCATCGCCGACCCTGCCCCTGCTGCGGCCGCCTCGTCCTCGACGTCCGGGAAGGGTGGCCCGGTTCGTTCGTCGTCTGCCCGCTCTGCTGCTGGGAGGACGACCCGGCGCAGCTCAGGTGGCCACTGAGGCCGGACGGCGCCAACTCGGTCCCGCTGCTGCAGGCCCAGCGCAATGTCCGGGAGTTCGGGGCCTGCGACCAGCGCGGCCGGCGGTTCGTCCGACCGGCGACGGCCGACGAGCCGCTCGACCCCGCCTGGCGCCCGATCGACCCGGCCGCGGACCTCTTCGAGGACTGGCAGGACGAGGAGCAGCGCCCCTGGCCCGAGGACCGGTCGGTCCTGTGCTGGTGGCTCCCGACCTTCTGGGACACCACCGAGGACCTGACGCCGGACCCGCCCCACCGCATCACCGTCGACGTCGGCTCCGTGCGCCGCGAGAACGACCTCCACACCGTCCTGAAGCGCGAACTGCGCCTCCCCGCGTTCTACGGCATGAACTGGGCCGCGTTCTGGGACTCGATCACCGGCCTGGTCGCGATGCCCGCCGAACTGCGCTTCGTCGGCTGGGCGGAACTGGAACGCGAACTCCCATGGGCGGCGCAGGCGCTCCGCGGCGAGTTGGCCCGGTACGCCGCGCTCGGCCGGGACTTCACCGCCGTCTACGACTGACGGCGGCGCGGCCGTGGCCCGGCGCCGACGCCGTGAGGCACCGTTCGGCGCTGTTCGGCACCGTTCGACGCCGGGCCGGCCGGTTCGGATCCGGTCCGCCGTGAAGTTAGGTGCAGGGCGGGCCGGTTGGGCCGACGGCACGCGGGTCGCCCCGACTGGTTCCGGCGTTTCACTGGGACGGCGCAAGCTTCTCGGCTCCGGGCCTGTCCGCCGTCGCTCCCGCCCGGCACAATCACCGGTATGACGATCACCACCGGTGCGCCGCCCACGCGCAACACGCCGGTCGCCCTCGCCCGCGGCTTCCTGACCGGAGGCGTGATCGGAGGATCGCTCGCCGCGATGGTCGTCGGCGTCGTCGTCGACAGGGCGCTGCTGTTCATCGCCGGCCTGGGCGCTCCCATCGCCTACGGCCTGCTGATCCTCCTCGCCGGCCTGCCGCGGCGGGCCCGGGAGGCGGCCGTCGTCCCGCGGACGGCGCTCGCGATGATCGAGAGCCTGGACGTCCCGAAGGGCGAGGTGACCGACCTGGCGGTGCGGTTCGACCTCACCGTCGTGCCGGACGAAGGCCCCGCGTTCCGGGTGGAGTTCACCCAGGACATCCACGTCGCCGACCTCCCCGACTACCGGCCGCGCGGCGTCCTGGTGGTTCGCTACCCGCCGGACCGGCCGGCAGCCGTGCGCATCGTGAAGCGGCCGACCCCGGTGTGGGAGGAGCGGGCGGCCGGGGCGCGGCTCGACTCCGCGCCCGCCTCGACCAAGGTGAGCGAGCCGTCCGACAGTTGCGCCGTCCCCTTCCTCGGGTTCCTCGGTCTGCTGCTCGCCGCGGCGGCCGTCGTCCTCCTGTTCCGGGTGGACCTGTTCGAGGACGAGCCCGCCGGCCCGCCGTCCTCCTCCGCGAGCCCCTCGGCCTCCGCCTCCTCCTCGTGGTCGACCAAGGTGGTGACGGCCGGGTCCGGCACCGTCGTGCTCGGTTCCGGGCAGTCCTTCCTCGACGAAGGCGAGTTGGGGCGGTCCGTCAACTCCTTGACGCGCAACGGCGAAGCGGGCCCGGTGACGACCCTGCAGGTGACGGACAGCCTGCTGACGGTGACGTTCTCCTCGACCGACTCGAAGGCCCGGGAGTTCGATCCGGCGTCACTGCCCTACGAGCGGTTCCCGGCCCTGGTCGACGAGGCCAGGACCACCCTCGGCGTCCACGCCCCGCAGGCCTGGAGCATCACCGTCCTCCGCACCAACGGCTCCGTCACCATCACGGTCACCGTGGCCGGGCCCGGGGGCGCCGCCGTGCTGGAGGCGGACGGACAGGGCCAGGTGCTGCGGCGCACCTCGGCGCACTGAACCACGGACAGGACGAACGGGAGCGGGGCACACATGAACTGGCACGGAATCCTGGCCCTGTGGTGCGGGGTGTTCGGCGCCGTGGCGCTGGTCGGGTACGGCCGGTCGCTGGCCGGCCTGACCGGGGCGCAACGGGCCGTACGGGTGAAGGGGCGGATCGAACGGGTGAGGGAGCCGCGCAACGGGAGCTCCCCGAACGACGGGATAGCGGTGGTCGTCCGCTTCCAGGACCCGTCCACCGGCGAGGAGTTCGTCGTCACCAACGACAGCGGGACCGGCGACCGGATCAGCACGGCCTGGGTGGGCCGGGAGGTCGGGATCCGCTACCCGCGCGGGAGGCCGCACGCCTTCCGGTTCATCAGCGACCTCCAGGCGGGGCGGCGGGGGCTCGCCTGGCCCCACACCGCGGTGTTCCTGATCTACGTCGGGCTGGTGGTCGTCCTCTCGATCGACCGGGGCTGGCCGTGGGCCCTGGTCGCGACCTGCGGTCCGGCCACCGTCCTCGGCGCGTTCTACCTGCCCGGGGAGAAGCAGACGACGAAGAAGCGGCTCGCCGAGCTGTCCGCCATGCTGCCCGTCCCTGGGCGGGTCGTCGCCGTCCTCAGGAACGTCGAGACCGACGGGGAGGGCGGCACCCAGAGCAGCCGGAGGCCGGTCGTCGCCTTCACCACCGAGGACGGGACGGCCGTCACCGCCTACTACCCCTCGGGCCTGCCGGACTCCGCCGTCCCGGTCGGCGGGGACCTCACGATCCACTACTCCCCCGCCGACCCGGCCGACTTCACGCCGGACCTCGCGGCCACCCGCCGGTCCGTGACGGGAAACGTCGGCTGCGCGGTAGCGGTCCTGGTCGTCGCCGCGGCGACGACCGTCACGGGCGTGGTCCTGCTCCGCCTGTAGGGCCCGACGGCCCGCCAACGGCCCACCGCCGGAAAGGCGGTGGGCCGTCCAGGAGGGCTCCCTGTCCGCACCGCCGTCCGTCCCGCCGCCCCTCCGGCAGTCCCTCCCGCCGTCCGCACCGCCCCGGCTCCGTGCGCGCGTGGCCCGCCCCGGCGCCCTCAGGGGTGCGCGGCCGCCCGGTCGGATTCGCTGCGCAGCACGCAGAACTCGTTGCCCTCGGGATCAGCGAGGACCGCCCAACCCGAACCGTCGGGGTTCCGGTGGTCGCCGACGAGGCCGGCGCCGAGGGCGAGCAGTCGCTCCACCTCCTGGTCGCGCGAGGTCTCGGGCCGCAGGCACAGGTGGACCCGGTTCTTGACCGTCTTCGCCTCGGGCACCTGGTTGAAGTACAGGACCGGGCCCTCCGCCAGCAGCACCTGGGTCTCACGGTCCCCCGGCCGGCAGTCCGGGTCCAGCGGCCTGCCCGTCACACCGCTCCAGAAGCGCGCCAGCTCATAGGCGTCCGCGCAGTCGATCGCCACGTTCTGCAGTACCGAAACCATGCGCGCGAGTCTCCCCGATCCCCGCCCCGAACTCCACCGGGTCGTGCCGGTCTCCCGCACATGTGTGCCGACCTCCCGCACCTGCGGCCCGGGCGGCGTCACGGCCCGCGTGCAAGCCGTCACGGACGTGCCTACGGTGGAGGTAGTAGCCCAGAGCGTCCGGGAGGTTACACCATGACTTCCGAGAAGAAGCCAGTCCAGCTCACAGCACGTACGGTCAGCGGCCACGTGGTCGCCCACGCTCCGATCAGCGGCGACTTCGAGGCCACGCTGACCGACACGGACGGCAAGCCGATCGTGGGGCGGCAGATCACCTTCTACAGCACGGCGAGCGGCCAGCGGGTCGGCTCCGCGACCACCGACCAGAGCGGGATCGCCGAGCTGAACTCCGGCTCCAAGATCCTCGACCCTGTCATCGTCGCCAGCACCCTCGCCACCGGCTGCGAAGCCAGGTTCGAGGGCGACGACGAGTACCAGGCGGCCTCCGCCCACGCCGGCACCGCGGTCGGCGTCTGACACATCTCCGCCGGCCGTGCGCGCACCGGCCGGCCACGGCACCGCGCGGCATGCACCGTGCACCGCGCACTGTGCACCACGCACCGTGGCCGGCTGTTGCGGACCGTCGATGGGAATCGGCGTCCCGGGGACGGTCGGCGGGCCGGAGGCCGTCAGCCCCGAAGGAGCAGGTCCGCGAATTCCCGCACGCGGCCGGTGGTGATCCCGTCGCGCTGCTCGACCGCGAGGGGATGATCGGTCGGTTCCAGTTCGATCAGCGGACGCCGGCCGACCGCGCGGGTGTGGACGTGGGTCTTGAGCAGAAGGGTCGAGTCCGGATAGACGGGCAGCTCGGTGGAGAGCCAGCCGAAGTACGGGGGCTCCTGCTCCCGTGCCGGGTCGTCCCACAGGTCGTGCGTCCGGGCGAAGTTCTGCTCGCTCAAGGAGACCCACACGCCCCACGAGAACGTTTCGCCACTGTCACGCACCGGTATCTCGATCAAGCCGTGGACGTAGAAGTGCCGGCCCTTGACCACGCACTGGTCGGCGGTCAGCTCGCTGTCCCGGCGCCGGGAGTACCGCGGCTTCCAGCCCACCGGCGCCGGAGCCCCGTAGGACAGCGGCGGGCCGTCGTGGCGTTCCGCGCAGCACGCGCACGTGTGGTGGTCGTCGGCAGTCATGGTGTGAGCCTAACGGGCTGGTCAGAGGCGGTTCGGGGGTGGTCCGGCAAGCTGTCCGAACAGCGGCCCGGTGGGCCGTTCGGTCAGCGGCCCGGTGGGCCGTTCGGTCAGCGGTCCAGTCAGCCGACCGCCGGGCTGCGGCGCTCCAGGAGGGCGGCGCCGACGCCCGCCCCCGCGCGTCGGGGCGGACGTGGACGGAGTGCTCGACCACCCCCGCGTACGCGCTCCGCTCCGACACCCGCGCCACCGCGGCCCAGCCGAGCACCCGGTCCAACCCCTCGAACCCGCCGGACCCGCCGGACCCGTCGAGGGCGACGAGGCGGTGCTCGGCCATGCGCGCCGCGTCGAACGCCTCCCAACCCGGCACACCGGTCTCGAAGGTGGCGTCGCCGCCGTCGATGCCCGACCGGTAGATCTCCAGGACCTGCGCGGCGTGCGCCGGGGTCATCGCGGCGACGTTCACCACCCCGCTCATGCGACGGCCTCGATGCCGAGTTCCGCCATCAGGGCGCGGACACGCTGCTCGATCGCGTCGCGGATCGGGCGGACGGCGTCTACGCCCCGGCCCGCCGGGTCCGCCAACTGCCAGTCCAGGTAGCGCTTTCCGGGGAAGTACGGGCAGGCGTCGCCGCAGCCCATGGTGATCACCACGTCCGAGGCCCGGACCGCCTCGACGGTGAGTACCTTGGGCGTCTCGGCGGAGAGGTCGATCCCCACCTCGGCCATCGCCCGGACCACGGCCGGATTGACGCCGTCGGCGGGCGCCGACCCGGCCGACCGGACCTCGACCCGGTCCCCGCCGAGCCGGGTGAGGAATGCGGCGGCCATCTGGGAGCGGCCGGCGTTGTGCACGCAGACGAACAGCACGGACGGCTTGGACTCAGACACGGGCGGAACCTTCGGATTCGGGGGCGGTGACGGGGGCGGCGGCGGTGACGGAGGCGGTGACGGGCCGGGGGAAGTACCGGCGGGCGGCGAGGGCCACGTGGACGAGGCCGATCAGGACGGGCACCTCGATCAGCGGACCGACCACTCCGGCGAGGGCCTGGCCGCTCGCGGCGCCGAAGGTGGCGATGGCGACGGCGATGGCCAGTTCGAAGTTGTTGCCCGCCGCGGTGAACGCGAGGGTGGTGGCCCGCGGGTGGTCCAGTCCCACCGCGCGGCCCAGCGCCAGCGAACCGGCCCACATGACGGCGAAGTAGACCAGCAGCGGCAGCGCGATCCGGGCGACGTCCAGGGGCTGCGCGGTGATGGCGCGGCCCTGGAGCGCGAACAGGACGACGATCGTGAACAGCAGCCCGTACAGCGCGAACGGGCCGATGCGCGGCAGCAGCGCCGTCTCGTACCAGGCGCGGCCGCGGGCCTTCTCGCCCAGGCGGCGGGTGAGGTAGCCGGCGGCGAGCGGGATGCCGAGGAAGATCAGCACGCTCCGGGCGATCTCCCACACCGGGACGTCGAGCGCGGTCCGCTCCAGGCCGAGCCACCCGGGCAGCACCGACAGGTAGAACCAGCCCAGCGCGCCGAAGGCGACCACCTGGAAGAGCGAGTTCAGGGCGACGAGGACGGCGGCGGCCTCCCGGTCGCCGCCGGCCAGGTCGTTCCAGATGATCACCATGGCGATGCAGCGGGCGAGGCCGACGACGATCAGCCCGGTGCGGTACTCCGGCAGGTCGGGCAGCAGGAGCCAGGCGAGGGCGAACATCACGGCGGGCCCGACGAGCCAGTTCAGCAGCAGGGAGGGGAGCAGCAGGCGGCGGTCGCGGGTGACGGTGTCGAGGCGGTCGTAGCGGACCTTGGCGAGCACCGGGTACATCATCACCAGCAGGCCGAGCGCGATCGGCAGGGAGACGCCGGTGACGGTCACCTTGGCGAGCGCGTCACCCAGGCCGGGGACGAGCCGGCCGAGGCCGATGCCGAGGACCATGGCGGCGAGGATCCACAGCGCGAGGTACCGGTCGGTGAACGACAGCCGGCCGGCCACCGGGGCGGGCGCCCCCGCTTCGGCGCTCACTCGGCGGCGCCGAGGGACGCCCGGCGGGTGAGGATGCCCGCGAGGCGGTCGGTCGTCTCGGGGACCAGCCGGTAGTACACCCAGGTGCCGCGGCGCTCGGAGTCGATCAGCCCGGCCTGCCGCAGCAGCTTCAGGTGGTGGGAGATCGTCGGCTGGGACAGGTCGAAGGCCGGCGTCAGGTCGCAGACGCACACCTCGCCGCCGGCGCCGGAGGCGATCATCGACAGCAGCCGCAGCCGCACCGGATCGCCCAAGGCCTTGAAGAGCGGCGCCAGTTCGGCGGCCTGGTCCGCGTCCAGCGGGGCGCTCAGCAGCCGGGGGCAGCAGCCGTCCGCGGCGTCGTCCCGATCGAGCAGCGGGAGTTCCTGTTTCGACATGCTTCTATGTTGACGAATATCGATCCAGAGTGCAAGGCTGAATCGACAGACATCGATACAGGCTCGTTCGGTCCTTTTGCCCCCGTCCAGCCCTCACAGCCCTTCCAGCCCTTCCAGCCCTTCCTGCCCGTTGGAGGCCACCGTGTCCCGTGTCCAGCTCGCCCTGCGCGTCGCCGACCTCGAAGGCTCCATCGCCTTCTACTCCAAGCTCTTCGGCACCGAGCCCGCCAAGCGCCGCCCCGGCTACGCCAACTTCGCCGTCACCGAGCCCCCGCTGAAGCTCGTCCTCATCGAGGGCGAGCCCGGCGAGGACACCCGCCTCGACCACCTCGGCGTCGAGGTCGCCTCCACCGAGCAGGTCACCGCCGCCACCACCCGCCTGCGCGAGGCCGGCCTGGCCACCTTCGAGGAGAACGACACCTCCTGCTGCTACGCCGTCCAGGACAAGGTCTGGGTGACCGCCCCCGGCAAGGAGCCCTGGGAGGTCTACGTCGTCAAGGCCGACGCTGACAGCCTCGGCAAGAGCGCCGCCGGCGCGCCGGACGCCTGCTGCACGGGCACCGGCGAGGCGTCCCGCTGAACCGCCCGGAGTGGGAAGTCGGCCCGGCCGACTTCCCACTCCGCCCCCGGGCCATTTCCTTCGACCCGAGGGTTCCACGCGTCGGACTTCCGCCAGTACGTCCGCGACGCCCAGCGGCTCGCCTCGGCCCGGTCCCGTCCGCCACGGCCCGGGGTGGGCCGGCCCGCCGGCCACGGCCCGGACGAGTGGAGCCCAAGTGCCCGATGGCGTCTGCCGGCCGACTGGCACCATGGCAGTCCGATCTTGAGGGAGTGCTGACCGCGTGAGAATCATCTGTGACCCCGTGTACGACGAAGTGGATCTCACCGCATCGGCGGAAGAGCTGAACCGCTTGGCGGACGCGGTGGCAGAGGGCGAGGGGCTGCTCAGCTCCGCGCCCTCGCCCGACAGCGACGCCCTGGCGGGAGTCGAGGTCAGGAAGACCGCCGGCCCCGGTGTCCTCGTCCATCTGGATTCCGAGCGGCAGGTCCTTGTGATCAGCGGTGACGCCGCAGGCAGGCTGGTGCTCGCGGACAATCTGCGCGGCATGGCTTCCGCCGACGACGGCGGTCACCTTCACATCGAACACTTCCCCGGGCACTTCTACCTTGCCGAAGGGTCTCTGCCGCTGGTGGTCAACAGCCCGCACGGAAGCATGCCCCGGTGATCCGCACCTCGTCCGTCCAGCAGGGCCCGTGCCACCGCCGGACAGAGGAGTTGAGGGTGTTCGGGTCGGTCGTCACACGCTGATCCTGGACACCTCGACCCCTGGGGGTCGGAACTTCGGATCCACCTGCCTAGAGTGAGCCGCATGGGAAAGACGCAGGTGGGCGGGCTGGGCGGCCGGTGGGCCCGGCTCCTGGACCGGGTGCGGGGCAGCCGACGGGCCCTACCGCTCTCGCACGAGGCGGAGTTGCGGCAGGCCGCCGCGCGGATGCGCGGAGAACTGCTCCGCTACCCCGTGGAGGGGCCGTGGCAGGAGCGGGGCTACTGGGATCCGCTGCCGGCCGCGCGGGAGATGACCGGTTCCGTGGGCGACGGCCGCTGGGAGCAGCGCAGCCGGCTGAACGTGCCGGGCCCGTTCTACGCCGGTGAGACCGACACCGGACTGAACGGCCCGTACTACCTCCCCGAGCACGTGCTCTCGGGCGACGAGCACTGCGAGTTCGTCCACCGCCAGCCCGCCAACCCCCGCGAGGTGGCCGCCCTGGTGGAGATCGCCCACGGCGAGCCGCAGGGCGGCTACGCCTGGGACGGCGACCTGCACTGGACCCCGCAGGCGGTGCGCGACTGGTGGTCGCGCCGGGACGAGGTGCGGGCCTGGATCACGGCCGAGCTGGAGCTGGGCGGCGACGGCCGGAACGAGCCGGAGGCCCTGCGGCAGTACGCCGCCTACCTGGACGACGGGCTGGAGGCCTACCTGCGCGGCTACCTGTTCTGGCTCACCGAGGGCCGCGAGCCGCAGGCCGGGGAGGCGCTCCCGGACCTCTGAAGGCCCGCGCCCAGGGCTACCGCGACTTCCTGCTCGGCGTGGGCCGGGACGGCAGCACCGTCGCCGTCGTCGGACGGGAGGGCAACCGGACCCGGCCCGACGTCCCCGCTTTCGAGGAAACCGCCAGGGTCGCCGTGAACACCTTGCGCCGATCCCCGAGACCACGGTGAGGTGATCACTGACGGATCGTCACATTCCTTTAGAGTGACGGCCATGAGCGACCCCCACCCGACCTCGGCCTTCAACGCCGCCAACACCGACCCGGCCGTCACCGACCGGCTCATCGCCGTGCTGGACGCCCAGGCGGCCAACCCCGGGGTGCGGCGGCTGCGCGCGTGGGCGCACGCACAGCTCGCCGTACGCCCCGGCGAGCGCGCGCTGGACGTCGGCGCCGGCACCGGGTCGGAGACCCAGGTGCTCGCGGCGGCGGTCGCCCCGGGGGCCGGGGCGACGGACCGCGCCACCGGCAGCGCGATCGGCCTCGAACCCAACCCCGGGCTCCGGGCCGTCGCCGAGCAGCGCGCCGCCGAGGCCGGCAGCGCGGCCCGCTTCCTGGACGGCGACGCGCTCGACCTGCCGGTGCCCGACGGGGAGTTGGACGTGGTCTGGTGCGAGCGCGTCCTCCAGCACCTCCCCGATCCGGCGAAGGCCGTCGCCGAGATGGCCCGGGTGCTGCGTCCAGGCGGCCGGGTCGCGCTGCTGGACACCGACTGGGCCACCTTCGTGCTCCATCCGGCCGCCCCGGAGATCCGCCCCGCGCTGGCCGCCGTCGCCGAGGGCACCGCCGCCACCCCGGACGCCGGGCGCCGCCTCGCGGGCCTGCTGGTCGAGGCCGGACTGGCCGTCGACCACCTCGGCGCCGACGTCCTGCTGCACGACTCCCGCACGGTCACCCGGCCGATCGTCCGCGGGATCGGCGCGGCGGCCGTCGGCCGGGGCCTGATCACCGAGGAGCAGTGCGACCGGCTCTACGCCGACCTCGACGCGGCCGCCGAGCACGGGACGTTCCACCTGTCGGTGGCGATGTTCGCCGCGGTCGCCCACCGGCCACGCTGACCGGCGGCGTCCGCCGGAGGCGCCCGGCTGGCCGAACTCCGCGAGGCGGCCTCCGCACGGGCGGGCCGCCCGGTCGGCTGGCAGCAGGTGCACGACCGCGCGCGGCAGCCCGCCCAGGACGAGTCGGCCGGGCCGCTGGCCTGCGCCGGTCTCGTCCTTGCTGGGCTGCTGCTCCTGGGCTTCGCGGTGCTCGGCGTCGTCACCTTCGTCCGCTGGTGGCTCTGACTCCGGCGCTCCGACGCTCCGACGCTCCGGCTCCCCGGCCGTCCGGCACTGCGGCACTCCGGTGCCCCCGGCCCTTCGCTCAGAGCCGGTGCAGCGCCGCCTCGCAGAGCCGGCACCGCTGCTGCTCCAGTTCGGGCGGGTACCACGGCTCACCCGGCCGGGCGGGACGGTAGTGGGCGTGCTCCATCGGGGCGGTGTCCAGCCCGCAGAGGGTGCGCGCCTGCGGGTCCTCCGGGACGTCCGGATCCTGGCCGGCGGCGTGCACCGCGACCACGCCCGGGCCGACGCCCTCGGGTCCGAGGGCCTGGTCCGGGGCCAGTTCGAAGAGGACGACGATCGCAGCCACGGTCCCACCGTGGCGGGCGGCGGCCGTCCACGCATTTCGATCTTCACCCCGCCGAGGGGTCCCGGTGGCGCGGGCCCCGGGCCGGGGCCGGTCCGCTAGCCGCGGTAACAGGCGCCGCCCGGCTCCGTGTCCGGGGAGCCCATCCCGAAGACGTACAGCAGGAACAGCAGCACGGCCGCCACCACCAGCACCACCCACTTCACCTCCGGCTCGGTGCCCTCGGGCAGCACCGCCGCCAGGACGGCCTGCAGGAGGACCAGCAGCACGGTCATTCCGATCCAGCCGACCGGCAGGCTCAGCGCCATCGACGCCCGGGTCGGCATGTCCATCCCCCGCGGGCAGTCCGCCCACCTGCGCGCGACCAGCAACGCCCCCAGGACGGTGACCGCCGCCGCGAGCAGCGGTCCGGCGGCGTACCACCCGCAGCCGTGCGATCTGTTGCGCTCCACCGATGCCGTCATCCCCGCCGGTCCCCTCGCCCACGCTCACACCCACGTTCCCGGACGCACACGCCTCCGGAGCCCCGCGCGGTTCCCGGGTACGAACGCGCGCGGACCGAAAGCACGTGGGCCCGACGACACACAGCCCCGAATTCCGGCGTCACGGACCTGTCAAAGCCGTGCCCTCGTACTCCAGGATGACAACGCCCCTCGCACGACCGACGCACTGCGCCGCGCCGCACCGCATCGCACCGCACTGCACTGCACTGCACTGCACCGAATCGCACCGCACTGCACCCCACCGCACCGACCGGACCCCGAGGAGCCGCACCATGGGCATCGCACGTCGTGAACTACTCAAGTGGGGCGCGGGAATGGGCGCCGCCGCCGTCACGGGCATCGCCCTGCCGGGCACCGCGTGGGCGGCCGTCGGCGCCACGACCCCGCGCGGTCTGCCGACGGACAGCTGGATGAGCCGCCTGAACGGCGACCTCTCCCTGCTCGACCTCACCATCCCCGGCACCCACGACTCCTGCTGCGAGAACCCCGCCTACGGCACCGAGTGGTCGCACACCCAGAACTGGGGAATCCCCCAGCAGTTGACCGAGGGAGTCCGCTTCCTCGACATCCGCTGCAACGGCCTCCAGGGCGCGCCCGACGAGCTCGGGATCTACCACTCCGACGCCTACCAGCACCTCCGACTCCAGGACGTGCTCGACCGGTGCCGAGCCTTTCTCCAGTCGCACCCCGGCGAGACCGTCCTGATGCGCCTGCGCAACGAGCGCGCCGGCGGCCAGTCGCTCGACGACACCGAGTTCATGCGGCGGGTCAACCACTACTTCGACGACCTGGGCTACCGCGGCCTGTTCCACTTCTACGGGTGGCCGACGCTCGCCACCGCCCGCGGGAAGGTCGTCCTGATCGCCGACTTCGCCAACCCGTGGGGCCTGATCGACTGGTCCAGCGGCGAGAACGGCTGGTTCGACACCCAGGACCTCTGGCAGACCGGCGGCCTCGACCCGCTGGGGACGAAGAGCCGGAGCATCGTCGCGCAGTTCGACAAGGCCTCCCTCAACCCGGGCCACTCCAAGATGTTCGTCAACTTCCTCTCCTATGCCGGAGGTTACTGGCCGAAGACCAGCTCGCAAGCCCTGATGGACCGCACCGTGTACCCGTACCTGAACGCCCGCACCCAGCAGCGCGCCCGGTTCGGCATCGTGCCGATGGACTTCCCGGACTTCCACGTCAACGTCCTGCAGATGCTGATCGACAAGAACTTCATCTGAACAAGCGGCAGTTGAAGAATTCGTGTTCCACCCGCGCCCCGATGTGATGCGTTCCCCCGCGCCGCGACCGCTCCGCCTCCACCGACGCACGCGGACCGGCGGAACAAGGAGCAGTCACAGGGGATCCGGTACGAAGCGGGCCAGGAACGCCCGACCGGTGGTCACGGCCGGCAACGCGGCGTCGCCCCGGCGGCGCCGCGTTGCCGTCTGCCAGTGCCGTCTGCCGGTGCCGACTGCTGCTCGTTGGTGCTCGTCGGAGCCGGTCCGCATCAGCCCGGGGATGTAAACCCGTGGGCCAATACGACATGACGAAGGATCAATCGACGGACTGATGTCGCCCACCCGGCCCGCGTGACAGCGTTCCGCGCATGGACACCACGCCGCTGGACACCACGCCGACCGCACGCCGTACCGGACCGACCCGCCGCCGCATACTGGGCACCGCGCTCGCCCTCGGCGCCGTCGCGCCGCTGGGCCTCGCCCGCACCGCCTCGGCCGCTCCCGCTGCCGCCCCGGCCGCCGCTCCCGTCCCCTCCTCCGGCGCCGCATCCCCCTCCCGCCTCACCCTGACCGCGCCCACCGGCCCCTTCCCGGTCGGCATGGTGCCGCTGCACCTGCGCGACGAGTCCCGGCCGGACCCGAACGCCCGGCCCGGCAAGTTCCGCGAGCTGATGGCCACCGTCTGGTACCCCGCCCGGACCGCGGACGCCGCCGCCTACCCGCTCGCCCCCTGGATGACCGAGGGCGCCCTCAAGGCCTTCCTCGACGACGTCGGCTTCCCCCTCCCGCTCTCGCTCGCCCCGCTCACCGCCGGCCACCAGGGCGCACCCGTCCACCGGGCCGGCCGGCCGCTGCCGGTCATCCTCTACTCGCACGGCGCGGGCGGCCACCGCGGCGACCACACCATCGTGGTCCAGGAGTTGGCCAGCCACGGCTTCGCCGTCGTCACCGTCGACCACACCCACGACGGCATCACCGAGTTCCCGGACGGGACCGTCGTCACCCGGGACGGCGTCGCCCCGGGCCTGTACCCGAGGGACTACGCCGCCGACCTGCTCTTCCTGCTCGACCGCGTCGTCGACCTCGCCAACGGCCGCAACCCCGACGTCGACGGCCGCACCCTGCCGAACGGCCTGCTCGGCGGCCTCGACGCCCGGAACATCGGCGCCTTCGGCTGGTCCAAGGGCGGCACCGCCGTGGGCCTCGCCATGGTCGCCGACCAGCGCATCCGCGCCGGCCTCACCCTGGACGGGCGAATGGAGTCGAACCCCGCCATCACCACCGACATCGACCGTCCGTTCATGATGATGACCGCCGACTACACCCGGGCGACCAGCCCCTACATCGCGACCTTCTGGGGCCACCTGCGCGGCTGGCGCCTCGACGTGCAGGCCACCGGCGCCGTGCACAACTCGTACGGCGACAACATGACGCTGATCCCGCAGGCGGGCCGGCTGATCGGCATGACCGAGGAGCAGATCCAGTCCCAGGTCGGCACCCTCGACCCCGACCGCGGCACCCTCATCCAGCAGGCCTACCCGCGCGCCTTCTTCGACCTCCACCTGCGGGGCCGCCACTGCGGCAAGCTGCTCGACGGCCCGTCGAAGGCCTTCCCCGAGGTCGTCTACCACCCGTAGGACCTCGCGCACGGGCGGCCGCCACGGGGGTGCGGCCGCCCGACCCTAGCTGCGCCCCGCCAACGCCACACCCGTCCGGTACAGCTCCACCAGCAGCGGCCGCAGCGCCTCCCCGGCCGGCGTCAACCGGTACGAGGTCCGCACGGGGAACCCGCGCCACCGCTCCCGCACCACCAACTCCCGCTCACTCAGGGCCTGCAGGCGCTCAGCGAGCACCTTCGAGCTGATCTCCGGCAGCCGCTCCCGCAGTTCCCCGTACGAGGCGGGCCCGTGCATCAGCTCGCGCAGCACCAGCGTCGTCCACCGGCCGGCCACCGCCGCGAGCGCCACCTCCACCGGGCAGTCCGGCTCCGGGCGGGTGGTGCGGCCGCGCCCGTCCGGCACCAGCTCCTCGTCCCAGCCCCGCTCACCCCGCCCGTCACTTCCCGTTTGGTGACCCACGCCGGGCCGGTCTTCACTGCTCGCATGACTCACCCCGCCACCCTCCCCCCGAGCACCGACCCGGCACAACACCCGGCCGTCTTCGCCGCCGCCTTCAACTCCGGCCGCCCGGACCTGCTCGCCCGGGTCTACGAGCCCGGCGCGGTCTTCGTCCCCACCCCCGGCGCCACCGCCACGGGGCCCGAACTCCACCGCGCCAACGCCGAGTTCCTCGCCCTCGGCCTGCCCATCACCGTCCGCCCCCGGCACACCTACGTCGCCGACGACATCGCCCTGCTCATCGTCGACTGGGAGATCACCGGCACCACCCCCGACGGCACCGACATCCACCTCACCGGCACCGCCACCGACGTCGCCCGCCGCGACCCGGCCGGCCACTGGCACTACGTGATCGACAACCCCTTCGGCACGGCCGCCCGGCCGTGAACGGGCGACCGCTCAACCCTCGGTCCGCACCTTAGGGTTGATCGTGCAGAAGTAGACCCGGCCGGTCTGCTTGTCGAAGTAGAAGCTCCCCGAATACTGGGTCCGGGTGATCGACTCGTCGAAGGCCCTGCTGTGGAGCCATCCGGTCTCGCCACCCACCTCGGTGGCGATCTCCTTCGGGACACCGCACTCGATGACGGCCTCCTCCCACGTTCCGCTCGACGTGATCGCCGCCAGCGTCGCCGGCTCGACCTGCGCCACCCCGTCGAGGCTCACGTCAGTCGGCCCGGGAACCCAATCCACGGAGTTCTGGGTCAACACCCGGCTGACCCACGTGGCCCCGGACAGCGAACCCAACTGCGGAAAGCGGCGCTTCAGCGGGTCGAGGTCCGTCCGCACCGTCGGCGTAGGCGCAGGTGCCGGGGGCTCCGCCGCCGCACAGGACGCCACCAGCGGCAGGCCGGCGATCAGCGCCAGGGCCGGAACGACCAGCGCGGCCCGGGGCCTTGAACGCTGCTTCACACGAGGGCGATCCATGAAACCGATCATTCCACCACGGTGCCGATCACATGTCCCTCTCGCCGGAGGAACGGCTCCCCGGTGAGGTCCCCGCCTCCACCTGCAACCAATCGGAGCACCTCTCCTTTTCCCCGCCCCCCAACAACACCCTGCCAACGGGCAAGCTCAGGGAGCGCCCCATCCGTTCGCCGGATGGGGCGCTCCCTGAGCTTGTCCTACTGCACCCTGACGGTTGGTGGACTACTGCCGGACGAAGGGCTCATCGGCGATCGAGACCCCGGTCAGCTGCAGCCGCTCCTGCCCCTCGTACGTGAAGTACTGGAAGTACCTCTCGCACGTCGGATAGCCGGCGACGGACGTCAACGTGGCCCACGCTCCGGTCCCGGCGTCCTCCAACTTGCCATGCTTCCACGTGCCGGTGAACTGCACCGGCGTGGACGACTTCTCCCCACGGCATGCGGCAGGCAGCAGGCTCACCTCCCCGAGCTTGCCGCCCTCCAGGAACTGGATCGACCCGATGCCCGACTTCCAGGTCCCGACCACCGGCGGCTTCTCGTCGGGCCCGGCCGAACACCCCACCGCCAACGGCAACACCGACGCCATCGCGACGGCCAGGCCGCTCCCGCCCCGACGCACTACACCCTTGAGAACGATCGCTGTTCACTCCCCCGCGACTGTGCGGCCAGACCAGCCACCTGCCCGCTCTGTTCTTCCTGCAGGTAGATCTGGCAGTCCCGCCCTCTGTCATAGTTCCGCAGGGTCACGAAAACCCCCGTCCCGGCATCATCGACGCTCCCGATCTTCCAGGTTCCCTGGTACTCGCCGAGCGGTTCGGCGCCCGCCACGGGCTCCTTCAAACAGAAGTAGCCGTCGAGCCGCACCTCCCCGAGCGCCCCGCCCTCCCGCAGCTCGATCACCTCGTCCCGCGCGACCCAGCGGCCCACGTAGTCCTTGGCTTCCGGCCCACCCGGCCTGAGCTTCAGATAGCCGGCGGCTCCGGCGATCAGCACGAGCCCCACCACCAGGACCACCCCCTCCCGCGACCTCGGAAACCACCTTCCGGCAGCCATGTCTCCCGCCCCTCCCTCAAAGGATCACCCGCACACCCGCACACACCGGGAGCGCCCCATCCGTTCGCCGGATGGGGCGCTCCCGAAGGCAGGGTTCAACACGATGTCACGATCACCGAATCACTGCCGGACGAACGGCTCCCAGACCTCGCCCACCCCGGTCATCCTGAGCCACACTCGCCCTCCTTTTCCCTTTCACGGCCGTCGGCGAGTTGTCCCGCGGCGCATGGCAGTCAGCAGAAGGACCTCGCCTGACTTGCCACTCTCCAAGGACCTCACCGAAGCAACGCGCGCCTTCCAAGCCCCGATGACGGCCGGGTCGGGCACCTACCCCACACCGTGCGAAACGATCGACGGCAGCCCGCAGGCCACCGAAGCGCGCCTCCTTGGATGCCGCTTCCCGACAAGACGTCGACTCCGCTCGATTGCCAAGACTCATTTTCCGAGCCGCGACGATCGATCAGGACTTGGTCATCAGGAAGCCTGGCTCCTTCAGCATCCAGAGATCCTTCCCATTCTCCTGAGCCGTCAAAAGGAAACCACAGGCCCCACCGTCGTCCTTCCGTTTCGCCACCACATGAAACCCGGGACCCACGTCGTCAACAAAGGATTCCCGCCAATGCCCCTCGATCTCCACCAGCCGCGCCTTGTCCGCCACAGAGCCGCTACACACATATGCCGGCACCTGCGCGGACCCCAGCCTTCCTTCCTGAAGCAGCTCGACAACAGCTGTCCCACCTGTCCACCGCCCGATCGGATCGGGCGCGTCAGGCCAATCCGGCCGGATCACCAGCCATACGGCCCACCCCGTGCCGCATACAATCAGTAGCCCACCAAGCAGACTCCATAGAACAATCCGCCGTCCCTTCATGCACCCCTCCTCAAGATGTCCATGGACGACGCGGCGGGGTCGCCACAAAGGACACCCCGCCACGTCTCAGCAACCGAACGCGCCGACCTAACCCTTTTCCCAGTCGTCGAAGTCACTTCTCCGGGCGTAGTTCCCGTCGGTCAGATACTCCCGAGCCATATCAATGATGTAGGTCATCGCGGGCGATTGCCTGATGTCCCAACTCACCAACTCCGGCGGCCCAAACTTCTCACGGGCCGCCTCGCCGATCGCTCGACCCTTCACATTGTTCATCAGGTCGGCTATGTGATCCTCTTGCGTAGCCTTGGAGCCGTACGCCTCGTGAGCATCAGCCCACCCCCATGCGGCCTGAGATCCGAAGTGATACGTGAGCATCCCTTGCCACACGGCGTGGTGAAATGCGTTCGACTCGTCGGTGTCTCTACCCTTCGGGACATCAGGATATTCCTTGCACTTGAGCTCGTCCGCTGTAAATTTAATGAGCGCCGCCTGATCACATTCCCACGGACGGTGCTTGCAAAGACCCCGCTCGGCAGGCGCCGGTATTTAGTCTTCTCGTTGTACTTCTTCAGCTCGGAAAGGCCATAGCTCCTGCGGGCCTGCCTCATCATCTCCTCCGCCTTCTGGTGCTCCAGGTAGAGCTGGCAGCGGAACTGGCGGATGAGCTCCTCAGCCTTGATCTGCTTGACGATCGCCGGATAGTTCTCCCCGAAGCCTTCGACCTTGGTACCCATGTTGGAGCACTTGGCCATCCCGTTGGCACAATCCTCCAGTGCCATGCCGGTCGGGTCGGTCTTGTCCACCGGGTTGTTGTTGCTGCACCCAGCCTGGCGCGTAGACGATGAACTTTCCGTCGTCCTGGACAACCGCGAAGTACTTGCTGCCCGCCCCGATTCACGCCTGCGAGGACGACAGCGGGACTCGCTGTGGGTCGTAGACCACGAAGTTGCCGTCGGCCTGCATGGTCAGCTGGGTGGAGTTCGAGCGCACCGATTCCCCGGAGTTGAGCACGAAAACCGCGCCCAGGGTCTTGTTGGCGCCCGGGTTGGCGATCTTCGTGGCGTTCCCGGCCGCGTCGTACTGGTTGCTGCCGGGGGTACTGCCGTTGTTCGGGAGGGTGGACTTCACCGCCGTCGGTGCGTGCGGACCGCCCGTGCCTCCGCCCGCGCCGGCCGCGGTGGTCGGCGTGTTGCGGGTGCCCGGGGCCGGGAAGACCTGGTCGATCGTCAGGTCCTTCGAGACGTCGCCGGTCGGGTTGTGCATGACCAGCTTCGTCCGGTTGCCGACGGCGTCGTAGGTGTAGTCCTGCCAGTACGCCGCGCTGCCACCCACCGTCGTCTTCGCCGGAGCCACCGCGCCGCTGGTCGGCGTCGCGTTGGCGCAGGCACCCTGGGGGCCGTCCACCTTCACCTGCCGACTGCGCTGGTCGTACGTGTAGCTCCACGTGTTACCCGCCCCGTCGACCCTGGTGGGCGGTTGATCTCCCGGGGTGTAGGTGTAGCGGGGCACGTCGGCATCGGCCGGGTTCCCGGTCGCAGTAGGCGTCCGGTACTGCCACAGCTGGGTGGTGCGGCCGCGGGCATCGGTGACGGTCGCACCGGTCGGCGGCGACACGTCGACCCGGTCCGCACCGGGGTACGCCGTGGTGGTCGTGGTCTGCGGCTTGCCTAGAGCGACGAACTGTGTGCCGACCGGACGCCCCAGGCCGTCGCACTGGATCACGCCCAGGTTGGGCACCTTCGCACCCTCGGGGATCCACCGGGTGGTGTTCGAAGCGATGGTGTCCTCGTAGTAGGTGTTGCACTTGCCGTTGACCCGGCCCAGCGAGTCGTAGAACGTATCCGTCCGCGCAGACCAAGGAGCTCGCTTCCCGGTAGGCCACGCCCAACGGAACGGGACGGTGCCCCGCCTCCCACTCGGGGCGACGGGGCACCGCACCGGGGCCGACCTCTCAGCACTGCACGGAGGCCTTCCCCATGTCGAGAATCACGCGGTCCTCGGCCGGCACACCGTCGCGCTGGACTGCCACCCGGTACTCGCCTCGGAGGCTCTGCGGTATGGATATCGTGTAGACGATGCGAAGTACATCATCAACGGTGATCGAGTATACCTTTCGCGCCGGAAAGTAAACCCCTTGACAAGAGATCTGATTGATCATCTCACCACTGGCCATCAGCATTACCGACCACTGGCCATTGTGCAGGCTGCCGCCGAGGAAGATTCCGACTCCGGGGTTCGGCCTCGCGGCTATATCCGCGAGCGGAAGGCATCCACGCGAGACGACCTTCGGCGAAGCCGAGCAGATGGCACCAGACTTCTCGGCCTGCCAGATCAGTTCCGGGCCGTAGCCGCTGTCGTACTCCGCAACCACGAATTCGCCACCTGACGGGGCATTGCCGCTCGCCTCGGCCAACTGCAGGATCTGCCGCCTGGCGTCCTCCGACACTGTCGGTCCTGGAGATTCCCCGCCAGCCGAGCCTGCGGACCCCGCCCCGGCCGTACCAGATGCAACCAGCATGTCCGGCGCAGCACCATGTCCACCGGGTGCCGCGGTGCAAGCACAGGTACCGAACAGCAAGCCTGCGAGAACGGTACGGAGCTTCACCGAAAGCATCTCACGTCCCTCATTATCCTTCTCCGATCAGCTGTTGAGATTCCCGTACCAGAGCGACCTCGATACGAATCGCTAGGGCTCATTGACGTCCTGCACCGCGGCACGGTTGTCGTAAATGACCATCACCCAGGTGTGAACGTAATCGTTCACCCAGTCCTTTGACGTCACGGTTCCGTCCTCGTGGTAGTAGGTGGTCCGGTAGACCCGCCGGGTGACCAGAGGGGACCACCCGTACGAGGACTTGGCCGGAGCGTTCAGAGTCTTCGTGATGGTCTTCACCCCCGTCTTACTTCCACCGTCGGTCTTGTCCTCCGAGTCCTCCTCGCTCCAGTCCCAGCTCTCCTCGCCGCTCAGGCTCCCGGCCTCAAGTGGCCCGACCTTGATCTTCGCCTCTCCACCGACCTTCATGTCATGGCCGGACGCCCTCTTCTTGCTGATCTGCTTGTTCCACTGCGTCATATCCGTGGTGGTCGTCGTCAGGCTGACCGGACCGGCAGTTTCGGCCCAATCGAAATCCTTCCCGATCGTCTTGTCCGGGGCCATGGGCTCCTCAGCCAAGAGCTCCGAGGAATGACCGATCACCCCCTTTCCGCCATCAGGCACCGCCTGCTCCCTTCTCGGGCTGGAAAGGGTGTTCGTCATCTTCTGCCTTACGTACTCGGCGTAACCCGCCTTGCGGAGCGGCTCCGCCTTCCTGTTCTCCTCAACGATCGTGCCGTACTGCGAGCCCTTCCACTGCGTCTCATCAAGCTTGGTTCCCTTGTTGGTGCAGTTGGCGAAGCCGCTTACGCACTCCTCCCATGCCATGCCGGTCGGGTCGGTCTTGTTGACCGGACTGTTGTTGCTGTAGGCGTAGGCGTTCCACTGTTGCGGGTCCTCGGGGAGGATCAGCGGGTCCGGGCTGAGGAAGCGACCGGTGCCCGGCTGGTACTGGCGGGCGCCGAGGTTGGTGAATCCGGTGGTGTCGTCCTTCAGACCACCGACGAAGCCCTTGTCGCCGGCCCAGGAGTTGGCCGCGCCTGAGCCGCGCAGGACGCCGAAGGGGTCGGTCCAGCGGCGGGTCTCGGTGCTGGTGGCCGAATCGATGGAGAGCGTACCGGTGTTGTGGTGGTCGGAGAACTGGTAGGTGAGCTTGGTCGGACCCTGGCGGACCAGGGTGATGCCGCCGGGAATGGTGTAGTAGCGGGTACCGGTGCTGGTCTTGCTGCCGATGTCGTAGACGAGTTCGTCTCCGCCGCCGAGGTTGACCGTGACCTTGCCCGGGTTGCGGCGGATCAGCTGGTTTCCGTCCGCGTCGTAGAGGTAGCTGGTGGTGGCGGTGCCCTGCTTCATCGAGGCGAGCTTGCCCTCGGCGTCCCAGGTCAGGTCCGCCCCGTTGGCCCCGTCCAGGGCGTTCCAGGTGGGGGTGCTCCACTTGGAGACCCAGCCCGGCGCGTAGACGATGAACTTTCCGTCGTCCTGGACGACCGCGAAGTACTTGCTGCCCGCCCCGATCCAGGTCTGCGACGACCACAGCGGGACTCGCTGCGGGTCGTAGACCACGAAATTACCGTCGTCCTGCATGGTCGCCCAGGCACCCGGGTGGTTCTGGGTGTTGCTCGACCAGGTCACCAGGCCGGTCCGCAGCGAGGTCAGCACCAGGTTGCCGTCGGCCTGCATGGTCAGCTGGGTGGAGTTCGAGCGCACCGACTCCCCGGAGTTGAGCACGAAACCCGCGCCCAGGGTCTTGTTGGCGCCCGGGTTGGCGATCTTCGTGGCGTTCCCGGCCGCGTCGTACTGGTTGGCGCCGGGGGTGCTGCCATTGTTCGGGAAAGTGGACTTCACCGCCGTCGGTACGTGCGGACCGCCGGTGCCGCCGCCCGTGCCAGCCGCGATGGTCGGCGTGTTGCGGGTGCCCGGGGCCGGGAAGACCTGGTCGATCGTCAGGTCCTTCGAGACGTCGCCGGTCGGGTTGTGCATGACCAGCTTCGTCCGGTTGCCGACGGCGTCGTAGGTGTAGTCCTGCCAGTACGCCGCGCTGCCACCCACCGTCGTCTTCGCCGGAGCCACCGCACCGCTGGTCGGCGTCGCGTTGGCGCAGGCGCCCTGCCCGGCGAGCGACGGGGTCGGCTGCTCCAAGCGACCGGTGTCCGACCAGGCCGAGGTGATCCGGCCCAGGTAGTCGTGGGTGAAGCACTGGAGGTCGGTCGCGGCCGGGTTGTTGTTCGGGATCGTCCGGATCGCGGTGATCTGGCCCGCCGGGTCGTACGCGTAGGTGCTGTTCTGGACGGTGCCGGTACCACTGGTCTGCTTGTCGATGTACTGGGTCAGCAGGCGTCCGGTCGGCTCGTCGTACGTGTTCGTCGCGACGATCTGGGAAGCCCACGAGTTCATCGTGGTACGGATGTTACGCCCGTAGGCGTCCCAGTCCGCCTGCCGCAGGTAGGTGATGCCCGCGCCGCTTATGTCGTTGAGCTTTCCGTACATCTCGTAGTTGTAGTTGATCGACTCCTGCGCCAGATCCCCAGCCGCGGCGCGCCCGTCGGCGACGATGGCACCAGTGACCGGGTTGTAGGCCGCTGTGTAGTCGAAGGTTGCCTGACCGGTCTTGCCAATCTCGCTTCCGGGGATGGACACGGTCGTCTTCGTCGGACGGTAGGCGGCGTCGAACTCAGCAACGGACTTGGTGTAGGCCGCCTGACCACTCGCACCACCGACGTAGCGGGTCGAGGAACTGGTCTGCCCCTTCGCCACGGTGTCGTAGGTGTAGCCCGTCAGCTGGTTCGCCGGGTCCACCATGCCGGTGTACGTACCCGTCTTGCGGCCGAGCAGGTCGTACGTGATCGCGATCGTCTGCCCACGCGCGTCCGTCGTGGTCGCGACCCGACTCCCCGCGTCATACGTGCGGGTCGAGACACCGGAATCCGGGTCGTCGCTCTTCACCAGGCGACCGCGCTGGTCGTAGGCGAGACTCCAGGCGTTCCCGGCCGCGTCCACACGGGTCGCCGGCTGGCCACCCGGGTTGTAGGTGTACTTGGAAACGTCGGCATCGGCCGGGTTCCCGGTCGCAGTAGGCGTCCGGTACTGCCACAGCTGGGCGGTACGGCCGCGGGCATCGGTGACGGTACTGGTGGCGGTCGCACCGGTCGGCGGTGACACGTCGACCCGGTCCGCCCCCGGGTAAGCCGTGGTGGTCGTGGTCTGCAACTTGCCGAAAGCGACGAACTGTGTGCTGACCGGACGCCCCAGGCCGTCGCGCTGGATCGTGCTCAGATTGGGCACCTTCGCACCCTCGGGGATCCACCGGGTGGTGTTCGGAGCGGTGGTCTCCTCGTAGTAGGTGTCGTACTTGCCGTTGACCCGACCCTGCGAGTCGTAGAACGTATCCGTGATCAGCCGACCGTGGTAGGCAGAGACCGCCGGCTCGTCCTGGGTCTGCACCGAGCGGCCCAGACCGTCCGTGATCTGCACCGCCTTTCCATAGGTCTTGCCGTCCGAGCGCAGCGAGTTCGTCGCTATGGTGGACGGCGACGACGTGCCATTGACGGCGTAGTCGTAGGTGGCGTTGGCGTTGGCCGACGTGTCCTGCCCCGGTGCCCAGACGGCCTTCAGTCGGCCCAGCCCGTCGTAGGTCTTGGTCACCGTCCTACCGTTGGGGTCGCTCATGGTGAGCGCCAGACCTCGGGCCGGGTTCAACGTGACCGTGGTCGTGCGGGGGATACCCGCGTCCGGCGAGCCGGCCGGGGCCGGGGTGCCGGTGGCCACCTTGGTGGGCAGCTCACCCGGGCTCGCCGGGCTGTACGCGGTCGTCGTGGTCACACCGCCCGGGTTGGCGCTGTCCGAGACCGTCGGGTCGGTGGCGGCCGTGGTGCGACCGTACGCGTCGTAGCGGGCGGTCGCCTTGGTGATGAACTGGGCGGCACCATTGGAGTCGTAATGGTCCAGTACCTGAGTGCCGGTAATCTCGCCCTTGGCTCCGGCGGCGCCGAAGTCCTGGTCGTCATAGAGCGTGCGGGTGCCGGACACCGTGTTCGCCGACGACACATCCGCCGTGCAGGCATTGACACCGGAGATCACCAACGCCTCGGAGACCAGACTGGTCACCTGCCGACTCGCCGGAGCCGCGTAGCGGTAGCGCGTGCACACGTCCGGCGTGCCGTCTGCCGTACTCAGCGAGGTCGTGAGTCGGTTGTTGTTTCCCGGGTCGCTCGTGGTCACGGTCGACGTGGTGCGAGTACCAGTCGTGGTCACCGCTGTCGTGGCTGAGGTGACCGTGGTCGCCTGGTACCTGGACACCAGGTCCGGCAGGGCGGTCCGCTTGTGCGTGGCCTTCACCACCGGGGCCCCGTACGAGTTCACCGTGTACGAGAGCGGCGAAGCCGTGTCGGCAGAGGCGTCCGCATAGCTGTCCGTCTCCAGGATCTGACCGAACAGCCAGTCGGAGTCGGCCCGTCCACCGCTCTTCACGCCCGCGACGGAGGCGGCCTTGGCCTTGCCGTCCGCCTTGTAGTCGCCGTCCATGCCCTGGTAGTAGCTGGTCGTCGACTTCGACTGCGGCCCGTCCTTGCCCGAGCCGGTCACCACGGTCACGCTCGCGTAGCCCCGGAACTGGTCCCAGGTGCGGTAGTCGGACTCGGTCAGCGGGTTGTCGTTGCGGTGCCACGCGGCAGGGCCATACGTGTAGGAGGCAACCGTCGGCACCGCACCGGTGATCAGCCTGCTGTTCGGATCGGCGGTAACCACCTCCACCGGGTAGCGCAGGAACCAGTCGTCCACCGTGGCCTGCACGCCGGTGTCGAACCACTTCACCGGGAAACAGCTCTTGTCATTGTTGTCCGCCGAGGCCGGCATGTTCCCGGCCGTGCGCGAACAGGACCCCTTGCGGTACGAGACCATGATCGTGCCGCCGGTCTCGGTGGTGATCACCGCCAGTCGCGGTCGGTTGTAGCGCGGTCGTGCAGGCACCAGGCCATCGACCCGGTTGGGCAGCAGCTCGTCGGCGAAGGTCATCTCCGGCAGCGTCTGCTCGGCCTGGTTGTCGGCGGTGTCCTTACCCGTGCGCTTCACCGACTGAAGCCAGGCGACCGGGGCGTTGTCGGTCGCGTTCTGCGGCGTCTTGAACACGTGCTTCAGATCGTAGCGGTCCACCGGACGGTACGAACCGCCCGAACGGATCGACGTCGTGATCCCGTTCAGCCACTTCGTCGACCAGTACGTCGGGGCGAAGTTGGTGCACGTCCCAGCCTCCGGGCACTGCTTGTCCAGCGGGGCGTCCGGCCAGTTCACCGCGTTCGCCACGGTGCGCTGCGAGGGGTCGCAGGCCGCCGCGCCTGCCACGCAGCGTTCCCCCGACTCGAAGTCGATCTTCGCAGCCGCCTGATAGGCACCTCCAACAGAAAGCTGGTCGGAGAGCAGCTGCCCGTAGGTGATCGACAGGAGCACACCGCCACGGGTATACGCGGTGTTCGTACCCTTCCCGCCATTCTGGGCTCCACCGCGCGCGTACACGTTGGTCTCGGGCGTGTAGGCATAGGTAGTCAGGTTGCCGTGTCGGTCCACCACGTAGTCGAGGTTCCATCGCCACGCCGTCTGGCACCACGAGCCCTTGCCCTTGGCCGCGTCGTAGCACGGGTCGCCCGCGTTCGGCGAGTACACCGGCACCGTCCAGACCGACTTGCTCTCCGACCCCACCTTACTGGGTGAACCATCGGCTGCTGGAAGCTGGTTGAGGCCGAAGTAGTAGGCCACCCCCCCAGTGTCGGTCACCTTCAGGTACGAGCCGTTCCAGGTGCCGTTGTTGGCACCAGTCAGGAACTCGATCTTCGTGCCGTCGTCGTTCTTCAGGTGCCAGGTACATTTCGACTGCTCGTCAGCAGCGCTGCCGACGACGCAGGCGTCGTCCGGAACCAGCTCACCCGAGTGGCCGCCCAACGAGAGCGTCAGGTTCGCACCACCCCAGCACTGGTCACCCGAACCAGGAATGCCGGCTTTGTCGCACGGCCGGTAGCCACGCTCGACGAACCCTGAACTCAGGTCCCAGCCGTCACCGATCCACGACGCCTGCGCGTTCGTCGACGCCGTCTTCCCGTCCACCGAGGCCGAGTCGTACCCCAGCGACAGCGAAGGAGCAGAGCCACCCAGAGCCGACGGAACCACTATCGGATAGCTGTACGTGAACGACCCCGACCCGCTGCCTGCTGCCCATGCCTGGCTCGGCGACAGCGACGTGGCGCTATAGGTACCGGTCCCGCTGGACGGAGTACTGTCGAGCGCCAAGACCACCTTCGCAGAGGCGGCCGCCGATGCCAACGCGTCCGCGGACTTGGCCTGATCCCGTCGCTCCGAGAGCGAGCTGGCAGCGGTGGAAGCGGGCAGGTCGATATCCGCCACCAGACGCTTGGCCTGCTCGTCGTAGTGCGAGGCAACCGGCGTACGCGCCTGGCAACCCGCAGCGTCCGGTGTCGTCAGCGCGCACTCCGACAGAACCGCCAGCCGGGCCCGGTGTGCGAAATCACCGCCAACTCCCATCGCGCCCAGGTCAAGCCCGACCCGGACCGTCCCCGGTTCCGTCCCGTCGCCGCTCCGCGACAGCTCCACGAGCGTAGCCGACGCCCCCGCATCGGACGTGGAGCCCGGCGCGGCGGCAAGCTTCACCTGCACAGGCGCGGCGGCGATGGCGCCGTCGCCGGAACGGGCAACCGGAGCCAACCAGACTGGCAGGTCGCCGACCTGTTTCGACGCGCCAACAACAGGTTCCAGCTCATCCGCCGCCTCAACGTTCCGACCGACTGCCGCATCCAGGGTCACCACCGCTGTTCCACGCTTCGGCTGCGTCAGAGTCTTCGGTGGCATCCAGTTCGGTGAACCGGTGTTCGCTGAGAACGGCTTGGGCTTGTCCGTCGCCCCGGGAACCGAGGCCGTCCGCGACAGTGGCGTGTTCGGCGGCGACCAGATCTTGCCCTTACCCCCTTCCGCAGGTGCAGCGACTGCGGTGCCAAGCGGCGCAACGAGCATGCCCAGCACTGCAAACGAACTCAGAATTGCCATTCGGGATCTACGCCACGGTGACGGTGGCTCACTCCACCCGGAGTTGCGGGGTGGTCGTTCTGGTCCGGAAGACACTTTTACCCCCAAAGAGAGTCCGCGCCGCGGGTCGACGCGGACAGGATCTCGCTGGAGGGTAGGAGGCAAACCATCCAGTAGTCGAGCGAATTGAGGAACACCTGAGGGTGTGACGGAGGTCACGTTCGGAAAAAATTGGTGGACGTTCCGTCAAAGCGGACATCCGGTCAACACATGATGATTGACGCCGCGTCAGCATCTACGGCAGCTTGCTCACAACCTCTGCGGGCGATCCGATCTACGACAGCGCCCGTTTCCGTTCCCACCACTCATGGGGGACTTCACCATGCCTGCCGCTCCGCTCGGATCCACCTCCGGCGTGCGCCGTTCCAGATATTCGTCACGTATCGCCGTCGCTATCGCAGTCGGCGTCGCCCTGGCGCTGACGTCGGTCACGCCGCTCGCCTTCGCCGACAGCCCTCCGACCACCGTCGGCGCCCCGTCCGCCGGCCCTTCCGCCATCCCACCGGACCTCGCGGCGAAGATGGCCGCCGTCGATGCGAAGCGCGCCGACGAGAGGCCGTTGATCAGCCCGACCGACAAGGCGATCGCCGAGGCGAAGCGAACCGGAAGGCCGGTCCCCGTACCGGAATTGACCGATGAGGTCAGCGAGACCGTCGCCACGGCAGCGGGTCACCTCAAGCGCACCGAGCACGTCGATCCCCAGCGGGTGAAACAGAACGGAACCTGGGCACCGCTCGACGGCACCCTCGTCCCGGACGGGCAGGGCGGCTACCGCCCGAGGACCGCCCTGTCCGGGGTACGCCTCTCCGGCGGCGGTCAGGGTCCGCTCGGCACCCTCACCAGCGCGGACGGCGAGACGCTCACCATCGACTCGCCGTTCCCGCTCACCAAGCCGTCGCTCGACTCGGGCGGCGAGGTGCTGCTCTACCCCGAGGTCGCCCCCGGGGTCGACCTCAAGGTGACCGTCTCCAAGTTCGGCGGGCTCTCCACCGTCCTGGTCGTCAAGACCGCGGAGGCGGCGAAGAACCCGGCGCTGAAGAAGGTCCGATTCGGCACCAAGGGCACGGGCGTCACCGTCCGGGCCGACAGGGCCGGCAACCTCACCGCCGAGACCGTCGACGGTAAGCCCCGATGGCACGCGCCCACCTCGCGGCTGTGGGACAGTTCGGCCGCCCCGGCTGTGGCCGCCAAGTCGGCCCAGGCCTCGAACGGTTCTGCTGTCGACGCCCCGCTGTCGGAGTCCGGGCGCCGCAGCACCTCCGACGGTCCCGGCGCCGGCGCCAAGGTCGCCGACATACCGGTCACGGTCACGGGCGACGCCGTCGAGCTGACCACCGACGACTCAGTACTCGGCAAGGGTCAGGGTCCCTGGTTCATCGATCCGGCCTGGATCCCGGACCTCAACGGGTCCAACGCCTGGACCTGGACCCAGTCCGGCTATCCGGACACGGCCAACATCGGGCGGACGATCAGCAACACCAACGACCCGTACGCTCGTCCCGGGGTCGGCTACCAGGGCTACCGGACCACCAAGGGCATCGAACGCTCGTACTATCAGTTCGACACCCACTGGTACCGGGGCGCGATCATCAACAAGGCGATCATGTCGATGTGGGAGACGGAGTCCTCAGCCTACTCCTGCACCGACAAGTACACCGTGGACCTCTACGCCACCGGTCCGATCAGCAACCAGACCACCTGGAACAACCCACCCGGCATCGTGGGCGGCCGGCTCGCCGAGGCCTCAGTGCCCGGCGCAGGCCGCCAAGGTTGCGGCGACAAGTACCAGTTCGGCTACGACGTGACCTGGGCCTACCAGACCTACGCCACCAGCAACGACACGATGACCTTCGGGGTGTTCGCCCGCAACGAGTCCGACGCGGCGGCATTCAAGCGGCTCGACTACGGCGCCGCCGTAGAGATCGAGTACGACCGCGTTCCCAACGTGCCGACCGACACGTACGCCTCCCCCGCGCCCACCACGGCCGTGCCGTGGGCGGAGAACCAGGGCTGCAACAGCAACGCGATCGGCTGGATGAACTCGGCGTCCGGCTTCAACGGCTCCGTCACCCTCAACGCGACGGTCAGCAGCCAGGTCCAGCAGTCGCTCTACGGCTGGATGGGAATCTGGGACTATGCCGACACCAACCGCGCCGACAGCGGCCAGACCCCTTTGACGGCCAACGGCGGCGTGGCCGCGTTCCAGGTCAAGCAGGGCCTGCTCCAGGACGGCCACGTGTACGGCTGGGACGCCATGGCCACCGACGGACTGGTTCAGCGGTCCGCCGGGACCCCGGCCTGCCGCTTCGGCGTCGACCTGACCCCTCCGACCATCTCCGTCCCGAACGTCGACACCCTGCTGCCCGAGGGCCAACTGGAGTACACGTTCCCGCCCTCCGGGAACGGTCAGGTCACCAAGAAGCACCTCGACCAGCAGGGCGTGGTGCCGTTCACCGCGACCGACCCGGCCCCGGGCGGCAACGCCTCCGGCGTCGTCTGCGCCCGCTGGTCCTGGGATCCCCAGCTCGCCGGCGCCGGATGGGTCTGCGGCAACGACTACCCCACGAACGGCATCGTCGTCACTCCGGGCCGTTGGGGCACCAACATCCTGTACATGCAGGTGATGGACAACGCGCGCAACGTCTCGCCGGTCGCGCAGTACTCCTTCTACGTGCCGTGGAACCCGGACGGCCCGCCGCCGGTCTTCGGTGACGTCACCGGCGACGGCGCCCCCGACATCCTGCAGCCCGATCAGGCCGGCTACCTGCGAGCCTTCAACGCGCCGGGCAACTCGAAGGTCCGCGCCCCTGCGGTGGCAGCCGTCGCCACCCCGGCCGACGCGCCCGGCGGCAAGGGCTGGAGCGGCATCCAGATCACCCACCGCGGCACGCTCAGCGGCGGCAACAACATCGACGACGTGTTCGCCCACGCACCCGGCGACGCGCTGCTGCGGCTCTACCAGAACCCCGGGAACACCGGTGTCTACGGGCGTGTCGACAACTCGGTGTCGATCGCCAAGCCGAAGTGCGTCCCGACCGCGTCCGAGGACTGCGCCTGGCTGAAGGCCTCCGGGTACAACGCCACCGACTGGTCCGGCACACTGCGGATCGCCGCCCTCGGCGACCCGGTCACCACCGACCTCGACCCCAAGCTGGGCTTCAAGAACAAGACCGGCCTGCTCACCGTCGAGAGCACCAACAACGGCGCCGACGCGGCTCTCTGGTACTACCCGGCCACCAACGCCAACACCCTGGGCAAGCCCGTCCAGCTGGCCGCGTCCGGGTGGAAGGACAAGGAGCTGATCACCCCCGGCGACTGGGCCAAGCAGGGCCACCCGGGCCTGTGGGCACGCAATTTCGCGACCGCCGCCGACGGGGCCAAGGACGACATCCTCGCCTACACCTTCAACACCGGCACCGTCACCGCCATCGACAACCAGGGCGCCCCGATCACCGACAGCAGCGGCAAGCCGCTGCTGGTCCCGACGCTGACCCAGATGGTGCCCGTCGGCACCCGGATCGGCTGGGTCTCCACCGACGCCTACCCGACCCTCGGCTCGGACGGCGACCTCACCGGCAACGGAAACGCCGGCCTCTGGGGCCGGAAGGCCGACGGTTCCCTGGAGGTCTGGTGGGGCCGCCCCACCACCCCCGGCAACCCGTCGGCCGGCTACACCTGGCTGGCCGGTGGCACCCCGATCGGGAACACCTCGGTCGCCCCCCAGTGGTGGGCGCTCGACGGCACGGGTGACAGCAGCAGCACCAACACGCTGTACAAGAACGGCGGCGACCCCAAGGTCACCTATCCGACCGGCGCCGCGCTCACCACCGACCACAATCGCGCGGCAAACAAGGCGACCGTCTTCGACGGCGCGACCGTCTACCGCACCACCGCGCCGGCCGGCTCCGGTGCCACATCCCCCGGTCTGGACGCCACCCAGAGCTACAGCGTCTCGGCCTGGGTGAAGCTCAACAACACCGACAGCTACCAGACCGCGGTCTCGCTCACCGGCAACCAGGCCAGCCCGTTCTACCTGCAGTACTCGAAGGCCTACAACAACTGGGCCTTCGTCCTGCCGAGCAGCGACTCGGTCACCGCGCCCGAGTACTACGCCGCGTACGACAGGAGCGGCGGCACCGCCGCGACGGTCGGGCAGTGGACCCACCTGACCGGCACCTACAACGCCGCGGCCGGCATGGCCACCCTGTACGTCAACGGCCTCGCCGTCGGATCCGCCAAGGTGGGCACCGCGTGGAAGCCGCCGGCCGGCAGCCTCAACGTCGGCGGTACCGCGTTCAACAGCAAGTCGCCCAGCGACCACGTCAACGGCGCGATCAGCGACGTGCGGGTCTACCCGTACGCCCTGACCGATCCCCAGGCGAACACCGTCGCCACCTCTCAGTCCATTGTCCACATCCGAAGCGCGGTCGACTCGCACAAGTGCTTGGACAATTGGGGCAGCACCGCGGGCTCCCCGGTGGTGATCTACGACTGCTGGAACGGTGACAAGCAGCACTTCCTGACCACCCGGGACAATCAGCTCAAGACCGTGCCGAACGGACTCTGCCTGGGCACCCGGGACGCCACTGTCATCGACGGCACCCCGGTCGTGTCGCAGGCATGCACCAACTCCGGCGCCCAGACGTGGATCCGCCGCTACGACGGCGCGCTCTACAACCCGGCGTCGAACAAGTGCCTGGAGCTGCCCGCGTCCAACACCCAGAACGCCGGCCCACTGGGTGTCCGGCAGTGCGCCGACCAGGCGAACCAGCACTGGATCATCGACAACCAGACCCCCGCGGGCGTGTAGCCCGCCCGGTCGACGGTCGATCAGCGCGGCCCCTCGCCGAACGTACAGGACGTTCGGCGAGGGGCCGCGGTGTTGTGCGGAGTGTGCGGGGGCGGGTCAGACGCGCTGGCCCTCGGTGGGGGCGGCGATGGGGGTGGTGGTGCTGCCGGCCTGGGTGCCGAGGGTGCGTTCGACCTTGGCGACGGCGGTGCGGTACTGCATGGAGGCGGCCTGCTCGGAGGTGGCCTGGCGTTCGAAGAAGCCGAAGGCCATGGCGACCGTGCCGAAGCGCTCGATGCCGACGTAGCCGTTGAGTTGGACGCCGGCCAGGGTGCCGTCGAGGTGGACGGCGGGGGCGTCCTTGCGGTCGCCGAGGGTGACCGGGGTGACGGTGAAGGTGACCTCGTCGTCGGTGCCGCCGTTGAAGGTGATGCTGTGGCAGGTCTTCAGGGCGTCGGCGGCGGTGTTGAAGTCGGCGGTGAGCCGGTCGGGCGCCTCGGCGGCGAGGACCTGGGTGGTCATCGGGTTGCCGTCCGGGCCGTCGAGTTCGACCGCGGCGTGCGGGACGTCGGTGCCGGTCTGGGTGGCGCGCATGTTGATCATGGCGCTGAGCGCGGCGCAGCCGGTCACCGGGGTCGGGTTCGCTCCGGGGCTGGGGCTCTGCGTCACCGGGATCTCGGTGTAGCCGGGGCCGAGGTCGGCGGCGGTCAGCAGGGCCGATTTCAGCTGGTCGGCGGAGGGCAGTTGCTGGGCGTCCTGGGCGGGTGCGGCCGATGCCGGCAGGGTGGCCGGGCCCAGGGCGACCGCCACGGCTGCGGCCGCGGCGGCGAGGGCGTGGATGGGCCTGGAGCAAGTCATACGGGCCCCCGGTCGAGGGTTCGGGCAGGGACAGCCACCAGTGTCCCACCGGGGGTCGGGCGGGGCGCGCGGGCGGGGATCTCCGCTGGTCAGGACCCGTTCGCGGGGTCGGCGGACGGAGCGGACGGAGCGGGCGGGGCCGAGGGAGCGGAGAGGGCGGGCGGAGCGGACGGAAGGGCTTCGAGAGTCTCCAGGGCTTCGAGGGTCTCGGCGAGCCACTGCACCCAGAAGGCCTCCAGTCCGATGCCGGCCCGCAGCACCGCGTGCTGGAGCCGGTTCCCGGGGTCCGTCCGCTCGGCCGGGAAGTCGCGCCGTTCGATCTCCCGGTAGTCGGCCAACTGCTCGCGGTGCTGGGCGAGATGGCGCCCCAGCTCGGCCGTCAGCCCGTCCGTGCCGACCACCGCGGCCGCCCGCAGCCGCAGCAGCAGGGGCTCCCGGACGGCGCGGGGCGCGGCGCCCTCGGCGGTCCAGCGGGCGAGTTCGGCGCGGCCCTCGGGCAGGACCTCGTACTCCTTCTTCTGTCCGCGCACCGGCCCTTCCGGCTGGAGGGCCCGGATGTGTCCGGAGGCCTCCAGCCGGCCCAGTTCGCGGTAGATCTGCTGGTGGGTGGCGGGCCAGAAGAAGCCGATCGACCTGTCGAACCGCCTGGTCAGCTCCAGCCCCGAGGACGGTTTCTCCAGCAGGGCGGTGAGGATGGCGTGCGGCAGCGACATGGGGTCGATCGTACGGGGCCGACCGCGGGCGGCGGTCCCGGCTCGGCCCCGGACGCCGGCCGGGGTACGGACCGGGTCAGAGGGTGGCGGCCAGTTCGGTGCCCTGCTTGATGGCCCGCTTGGCGTCCAGTTCGGCGGCCACGTCGGCGCCGCCGATCAGGTGCGCCGGCAGGCCGCGCTCGCGCAGTGCCTCGTACAGGTCGCGGCGCGGCTCCTGGCCGGTGCAGAGCACGACGGTGTCCACGGGCAGCAGTTGGCGCTCGCCGTCGACGGTGAGGTGCAGGCCGGCGTCGTCGATCAGGTCGTAGGTGACGCCGGGGACCATCACCACGCCGCGGTGCTTGAGTTCGGTGCGGTGGATCCAGCCGGTGGTCTTGCCGAGGCCGGCGCCGACCTTGCCGGTCTTGCGCTGGAGCAGGTGGACGCTGCGCGGGGGCTTGGGCCGCTCCGGGGCGCGCAGGCCACCGCGCTCGCGGTAGTCCGGGTCGATGCCCCACTTGGCCTGGAACGCGGGCGGGTTGAGGCTGGCCGCGTCGCCCGGGTCGGTGAGGAACTCGGCCACGTCGAAGCCGATGCCGCCCGCGCCGAGGATGGCGACCCGCTCGCCGACCGTCGCGCCGTCGCGCAGCACGTCGAGGTAGCCGAGCACGCTGGGGTGGTCGATTCCGGGGATGTCGGCGGGAGTTCGCGGGGTGACGCCGGTGGCGAGGACGATCTCGTCGTGGCCCTGCTCGGCCAGCTGTTCGGCGGTGACGGTCGCGCCGAGCCGCAGCGTGACGGCCAACTCGGCCAGCCGGGTGCGGAAGTAGCGCAGCGTCTCGTCGAACTCCTCCTTGCCGGGGATGCGCCGGGCGATGTTCAGCTGTCCACCGATCGTCCCGGCGGCGTCGTACAGGGTGACGTCGTGGCCGCGCTCGGCGGCGGAGACGGCGAAGGCGAGGCCGGCCGGGCCGGCTCCGACGACGCCGATGCGCTTGCGCGACCGGGTGGGGCCGAGGACGAGTTCGGTCTCGTGGCAGGCGCGCGGGTTGACCAGGCAGGAGGTGATCTGGAGGTTGAAGGTGTGGTCGAGGCAGGCCTGGTTGCAGCCGATACAGGTGTTGATGGCCTCGGCGCGGTCGTCCCGGGCCTTGGCGACGAAGTCGGCGTCGGCGAGCAGCGGGCGGGCCATCGAGACCAGGTCGGCGCTGCCCTCGGCGAGCAGGCGCTCGGCGATCTCGGGGGTGTTGATGCGGTTGGTGGTGACCAGCGGGATGCCGACCTTGCCCATCACCTTCTTCGTGACCCAGGCGAAGGCGCCGCGCGGCACCGAGGTGGCGATGGTGGGGATGCGGGCCTCGTGCCAGCCGATGCCGCTGTTGATGATGGTCGCCCCGGCGGCCTCGACGGCCTGCGCGAGCTGCACGACCTCGTCCAGGGTGGAGCCGCCGGGCACCAGGTCGAGCATGGAGAGGCGGTAGACGATGATGAAGTCCTCGCCGACCCGTTCGCGGACCCGGCGGACGATCTCCACCGGGAAGCGCATCCGCCGCTCGTACGGGCCGCCCCACTCGTCCTCGCGGTGGTTGGTCGCGGCGACGACGAATTCGTTGATCAGGTAGCCCTCGGAGCCCATGATCTCGACGCCGTCGTACCCGGCGCGGCGGGCGAGTTCGGCGCAGCGGGCGAAGTCCTCGATGGTCTGCTCGACCTGCTCGGCGGTGAGCGCGTTGGGCGTGAAGGGGCTGATCGGGGCCTGGATCGCGCTGGGGGCGACGAGGTCGGGGTGGTAGGCGTAGCGGCCGAAGTGGAGGATCTGGAGGGCGATCCTGCCGCCGGCGGCGTGCACCGCGTCGGTGACGGTCCGGTGCTTGTCGGCCTCCTCCTCGGTGGTCAGCATCGCGCCGCCCTCCCAGGGGCGCCCGGCCTCGTTGGGGGCGATGCCGCCGGTGACGATCAGGCCGACGCCGCCGCGGGCCCGTTCGGCGTAGAAGGCGGCCATCCGCTCGTAGCCTCCGGGGGCCTCCTCCAGGCCGACGTGCATGGAGCCCATGATCACGCGGTTGGGCAGGGTGGTGAAGCCGAGGTCGAGCGGGCTGAGCAGGTGCGGGTAGCGGCTGCTGCCGGGGTGGGCGCTCATCGACGTCTCCTGGGGCGCGGGCTGGGGGTCGTTGTTACCGCAGGGTAGGGGACGGGCGGTGGGATATGCAACTAGTTGCATAAGGCTGGACGGGGTTGCCGGACGGACCCTCCGGACACCACTCCGGACGACCCCCGGAGGCGCCCGACCGACCGCCCGAAGACCCCTCCGACGTCCCTCCGGACGGCCCCTCCAACGTCCCTCCGGACGTCCCTCCGGACGGCCCTCCGGATGGCTCGAACACGCCGCCGGAACCCGGTCGGCGGCGTATCGTCGTGTCCCGGACATCGCGGGGGCGACGCAACGGCGTCCCGGACATCGCCGCGGCGCCGCGGGGACGACACGAGCTCGGGAGAGGAGCGGCCGTGCGGGGTGGCTCGGTGGCCGTGGTCGGGGGCAGCATCGCCGGAAGCGCGTTCGCCGGCGCCGCCGCCCGGCTCGGCGCGGAACGCGTGGTGGTGCTGGAACGCAGCCCCGGCCGGCTGGAGGACCGCGGCGTGGGGCTGTGCACCCACAACGACCGCTTCGACGAACTGGTCCGGACCGGGCACCTCGACGCGGACACCCGCCGCCACCGCCTCACCGTCCGCCGGTGGGTCGCCCGGGGCGCGGCCGGCGAGGGCGACGGACCGGACGGCTGCGGTCGGCTGCTCTGGGCCCAGCCCTTCCCCTTCCACTCCCACCACTGGGGCGTGCTCTGGCAGGCGCTGCGCGAACGGACGCCCCGGCAGGTCGAGTTCCGGCTGGGCACCACCGTGACGGCCGTCGGCAACGGGCCCGACGGCGCCTGGGCCGAAGCGGGCGGCGGCCGCGAGGCGTACGACCTGGTGATCGGCGCCGACGGCTACCGCTCGGTGGTCCGCGCGGCCGTCTGCCCCCGGGCCGAACCCGAGTACGCCGGGTACGTGTGCTGGCGCGGCAGCTACGACGCCGCCCTGCTCGCCGAGCTGCCCGGCGGCGCGGCGCCCTGGCCCGAGGAGCAGTGCATCACCGCCTGCTACCCCGGCGGCCAGGTGGTGATCTACCGCATCCCCGGGGTCGAGCCCGGCCGCACCCAGGTGAACTGGGTCTTCTACGCCCCCACGCCCGCCTGGCTGCGGCTGGACGGCCCGACCAGCATCCCGGCGGGCAGCCTCCTCGACGGACAGCTGGACGAACTGCGGCAGCTCGCCGAGCGGTACCTGCCGCCGTACTGGGCCGGCCTGGTCACCCTGACCCCGCGCGAACGGACGTTCCTGCAGCCGATCTACGACCTGGCGGCGCCGCGCCGCACGGCCGGCCGGCTGCTCATCGGCGGGGACGCCGCCACCGTGGTGCGCCCGCACAACACCAGCGGCGCGGTCAAGGCGATGCAGGACGCCCACGCCTTCGAACTGGCGGGGCGGGAGGCCGGCTCCTGGTCGGCCCTGCTGACCGCCTACGACCGCGAACGGACGGAGTCCGGGCGGGAGTTGGTGGAGCTGGGCCGCACCCTCGGCCGGGCCCAGGTCACCGAGGCACCGGACTGGTCGGGGATGGACGAGCCGGGCATGGCTGCCTGGTGGCAGCACCAGTTCACCGGCGGCGGGGGTTTCGGCGGCCACGCGCTCGACCGTACCGGCCGAGCGCTCGCGGCGACCGCCGAAACCACGTCAACCCGCGCGGGGCGGACGGACGTCGACGACGTCGACGGTGGTGACGTCCACCATGGTGGCGAGAACGGCACCACCCGTGGCGACGCCGCCGGCGGCGACGACGACGATCAGACGTTCACGCCGTAGTCGGTCGCGATGCCGCGCAGGCCGGAGGCGTAGCCCTGGCCGATCGCGCGGAACTTCCACTCCACGCCGTTGCGGTACAGCTCGCCGAAGACCATCGCGGTCTCGGTCGAGGCGTCCTCGGTCAGGTCGTAGCGCGCGATCTCCAGGCCGTTGGCCTGGTTGATGATCCGGATGAACGCGTTGCGCACCTGGCCGAAGTTCTGCAGCCGGGCGTCGGCGTCGTAGATCGACACCGGGAAGACCACCTTGGCCACGTCGACCGGGACGCGGTCCAGGTCGACCTTGATCTGCTCGTCGTCCCCGTCCCCGCCGCCGGTCAGGTTGTCGCCGCTGTGCTCGACCGAACCATCGGGGCTGCGGAGGTTGTTGAAGAAGACGAAGTGCTGGTCCGAGACCACCTTGCCCAGCGCGTTGCACAGCAGCGCGCTGGCGTCCAGGTCGTAGTCGGCCCCGGTGGTGGTGCGCACGTCCCAGCCGAGACCGACGATCACGGCGCTCAGACCGGGCGCCTCCTTGCTGAGCGAGACGTTGCCGCCCTTGGCCAGCGAAACTCCCACAATGCCCTCCTCGGATCTCTCCCTGTGGACGAATCTACAACACTGTAGAGATCACGAGAATCCGTCCGGCGGCGGGCCCGCCCCGGGTTTTTCTCCGGGTCGCGCACGGGAACCGTGCGCGGGAGCCGCCGCAGGGCAGGTCACGGCGTCATTGCACGGCGTCACTGCACGCCGTAAAGGCGCGCCGTCACTGCACGGCGTCGATCTCGATCCGCAGCGCGCCGTTCTCGGCCGTCGCCCGGCGGCCCCAGTCCAGCAGCAGGCGCAGCACCGCGCGCTCGGCGGCCGGGAGCCGGGCCAGGTCCACCTGCTCGATCTCCCGGACCAGCGCGGCCGTCGCCGGCTGCCGGATCCGGCTGACGAAGTCGAGGTCGGGCTCGTGGCGGGCGAGGGTGGGCAGGGTCCGCGCACCCAGGCGGCGCAGGACGGCCCGCAGCGCGCCGCCGTCCGCCCAGGCCTCCAGGCGCCCGGGCTGCGGCGCCGGGCCGGCCTTGCGTCCCGTCCTCGCCTTGACGGGCACCCGGTACAGGCCGAGGACGTACTCGTCCTCGGCCACCTCCTCGTCCGGCCCGTACGGCCGCAGGCCGCCCGCTGTGCTCCGCATGCCGAGCACCCTAACGACCTCCCGTCCTAGACTGGCAGTGGATTTCCCCTCGTCGGCTCTTCCCCGCTTCCCCTTGTCGGCTCTTCCCCCGTTTCCCCTCGTCGCAGGCCCGGTCGCCGGAGGTCCCGATGCGCCAGCGGTACAGCTTCCACCTCGACCGGGGCGGGCACTCGGTGACCGTCAACGTCCGGTCCGGCTGGATCACCGAGACCGAGTTGCTGGTCGACGGCAAGGAGTGCGCCTTCCACCGCGTCCACGGGCACGGTGTCTACCCGCTGACCCTCGCCGCCCAGGTCGCCGAGGAGCCGCCGAAGCCGCTCGCGGTCCGGCTCGACCGCACCGGCCGGGCCGAGCACCCGCTCGCCTGCGTCCTGGAGCTGTCCGGCGCCGAGCACCCGATGCCCGAGCGCACGGCGCGCTGAAACACCCCGTTCGGGTGGTTTGCCCCCGAATATCGGAAAACCGTACGATCCAGGGTCGGCCCCGGACGAGCCGCCTCCACGAGCCGGACTCCCGCGAGCCGCGCCCCACGAGCCCCCACACAGACGACGAAGGCCTGCGCATGACCACCCCCGCGACCCCCGACACCTTCGACGAGCTGCTGCGCGAGGTGATGGCCGACGCCGAGCGCTTCGGCCACCGCCAGCACGTCCGGCTCACCTGGCTCGCCGTGCGCCGCCACGGCGCCACCGCCGCCCTCGACCTGATCGGCGAGGGCATCCTGCGCACCGCCACCAAGGCCGGCGCGCCGCAGAAGTTCCACGTCACCATGACCCGGGCCTGGGTCGAGCTGGTGGCCCTCCACGCGGACGACGACGCGACGGGCTTCGAGCAGTTCGCCGCCCTGCACCCGGACCTGCTCGACAAGGACCTGCTCGCCCGCCACTACCGTCCGGGGACGCTCGCGACCGAGCAGGCCCGGACCGCCTGGGTGGAGCCGGACCTCGCCCCCTTCCCCCGGGCCGCGGCCTGACACTCCCCGGGCCCCGGCCCGGACCGCCGCGCCGACCGGTCGGCGCGGCGGGTGAACCACCCGACGCCGACCGCCCGACGCGTCAGCCCCCCCGGACCTCCCCGAGGCACTGCGCCACGATCTCCTCGACCGCCTCGCGGGCCCGGTCCGCGTCCTGCGCGACCAGCCCGATCCTGGTACGGCGGTCGAGCACGTCGGCCGCGTCCAGCGCGCCCTCGTGGCTGACGGCGTGGGCGATCTCGGCGCGGGTCACGTCCAGACCCTCCGCGATCGGCGTCAACTCCCCCGCCGCCAGCACCTCGTGGGCCGCGCCGCCGTGGCGGGCGAGCAGCGAGGCGGGCACCTGGCCGACGGCCCCCGCACCGGCGGGCAGCGGGCGGCTGTCCCCGTGGCCGGGGGCGCCGATCAGCGGCAGCCGGGCCGTCCAGCAGGCGCGGGCGGGCAGGCCGCGCAGCCGGACGGCGGTGTCCACCGCGTCCTCGGCCATCCTGCGGTAGGTGGTGAGCTTGCCGCCGACCACGGTGATCACCCCGGACGGGCTCTCCAGCACCGCGTGCTCGCGGGAGATGTCGGCGGTGCTGCCGTCCCCGGTGTCGATCAGCGGGCGCAGACCGGCGTACGCGCCGCGCACGTCCGCGCCGGTCAGGGCGGTGGCGAGGGCGGCGTTGACAGTGTCCAGGAGGAACGAGCGCTCGGCCTCGGTGGGCTGCGGCTCGTCCGGGATCGGACCCGGGGCGTCCTCGTCGGTCAGGCCGATCGCGACCCGGCCGAGCTGCTGCGGCAGGGCGAAGACGAACCGGCTGGTGGAGCCGGGCACCGGCACGGTGAGGGCCGCGGTCGGGTGGCCGAGCGCCTCCGCGTCCACCAGCAGGTGGGTGCCCCGGCTGGGCCGGAGCTTGATCGAGGTGTCCACCTCGCCCGCCCAGACGCCGGTGGCGTTGACCACCGCGCCGGCCCGGACGGCCAGCTCCCGCCCGGTCAGGGTGTCGACCAGCCGGGCCGAGGTGCCGTCGACCTGCTCGGCGCGCACCCTGGTCAGCACGGTCGCCCCGTACTGCGCGGCGGTCCGGGCCAGCGCGACCACCAGCCGGGCGTCGTCCACGAGTTGGCCGTCGTGGGCGACCAGCGAGCCGCGCAGCCCGTCCGTCCGCACCCCCGGCACCAGCCGGCGGGTCCGGTCGGCGTCGATCCGGCGCACCCGGGGCAGCAGCGCGCCCGGGGTGCCGGCCGTCAGGCGCAGCGCGTCCCCGGCGTGGAAGCCCGTGCGGATCAGCGCGGCCTGGCCCGGGCGCAGCAGGTCGGGGAGCAGCGGCACCAGTTGGGGCAGCGCCCGGATCAGGTGCGGGGCGGTGCGGGTCATCAGCACGCCGCGCTCGACGGCGCTCTCCCGGGCCACCTTGATCTGCCCGGAGGCGAGGTAGCGCAGGCCGCCGTGCACCAGCTTGGAGCTCCAGCGGCTCGTTCCGAAGGCGAGGTCGCGGGCCTCGACGAGCACGGTGCGCAGGCCGCGCGAGGCCGCGTCCAGGGCCACTCCGGCGCCGGTGACGCCGCCTCCGACGACCAGGAGGTCGATCCGGGGGTCGTCGCCGAGCGCTTGGAGTTCCAGCGTGCGGCGGGCGGCGTCGAGCCGGCCGGTGCCCGCGTACGGGCCGGCGTGCGGGCCTGCGGTGGGGGTCATGGCGCGAGGTATCCGTTCAGTGCTCTGGCCAGTTCGCGCCGCCAGGCCGCCTCGGGCAGCAGGGAGGCGACCATGCGGTGCGACTGGACTGTGGACTGGGCGATCAGCAGGACCATGGCGGCCAGTTCGAGCGGCTCGCCGGCCCGGATCGAGCCGTGCGCCTGGCCGTGCTCGATGCTGGCGCGCAGCGCCTCCAGCAGGCCGCGCTGGCTGGCGCCGAGCCGCTCGACGACGTACTGGAGCAGCAGGTCGGAGTCGTCGGAGTGCAGCAGTGCGCCGAGCACCGGGTGGTCGCGCAGCCGGACGGCGATCTCCACGACCCGCTCGACGAGGGTCTCCCGGTCGTGGACGTCCAGCCCGGCGCCCTCCAGGGTGGTCAGGATCTCCCGGGTGAGCAGCGCGCCGATCACCGCCCGGACGTCCGGCCAGCGGCGGTAGACGGTCGGGCGGCTGACCCCGGCGCGGCGGGCGATCTCGGACAACTGGGTCCGGCGCACGCCGAGATGGACGATCAGGTCGGCGGCGGCGTCCAGGATCGCGTCGTCGGTGCTGCGCTCCCCGGGGGCCGGGGGCGGCGTCTGAGGCTCGGCGTTACTACTTGACATGATGTGTGAAACTGTAACGCATGGCACCTGAGACGCAAGCGGGACCGGCCGGCGCCGCACTTCCGCTCCCCCCGATGAAGTGGGACGCCTGGGGCGACCCGGCCCTCGCCAAGGAACTGTCCGCCGACATCAAGGGACTGCTCGCCGCCGCCCTCGGCGTCACCGGCGACGCCGCCCCCGGGCCCGGCGCCGACGAGGTCGTCCTGCGCCCGTCCCGGATCTGCGCCGAGGACCTCAAAGCACTCGCCGCCGCCGTCGGCGAGGCCCACGTCAGCGCCGCCGACGCCGACCGGCTGCCGCGCGCCGGCGGCAAGTCCACCCCCGACCTGCTGCGCCGCCGCAGCCGCGAGGCACAGGACGCCCCCGACGCCGTCGTACTGCCCGGCAGCGAGCAGGAGGTCGCCGCCGTCCTCGCGGTGTGCGCCGAACGCCGCATCGCCGTCGTCCCGTTCGGCGGCGGCACCAGCGTGGTCGGCGGCCTCGACCCCGAGCGCGGAGCCTTCGACGCCGTCGTCTCCCTCGACCTGCGCCGCTTCGACCAGCTGCTCGACCTCGACGAGACCTCCGGCGAAGCCGTCCTCGGCGCAGGCCTCACCGGCCCGGCCGCGGAGGCACTGCTCGCCGAACGCGGCTGGGAACTCGGCCACTACCCGCAGAGCTTCCGCTACGCGACCATCGGCGGCTTCGCGGCCACCCGCTCCTCCGGCCAGGACTCCGCCGGGTACGGACGCTTCGACGAGATGGTGCGCGGACTGCGCGTCGTCACCCCCGCCGGGATCCTCGACCTCGGCCGCGCCCCCGCCTCCGCCGCCGGCCCCGACCTGCGCCAGCTCTTCCTCGGCTCCGAAGGCACCCTCGGCGTGATCACCGCCGTCCGGCTGCGCGTCCACCCGCTGCCCGCCGTCAAGGCGTACGAGGCGTGGAGCTTCCCCGACTTCGCCACCGGCACCGCCGCGCTGCGCGCCGTCGAGCAGCAGGGCACCGGCCCGACCGTGATCCGGCTCTCCGACGAGGCCGAGACCATGATCAACCTGGCCATGACCGAGCAGATCGGCGGCGCCCCGGCGGTCACCGGCTGCCTGGCCGTCACCGTCTTCGAGGGCACCGCCGCCCAGGTCGCCGCCCGCCTGCAGCTCACCCGCGACACCCTGCTCGCCGCCGGCGGCACCTCGCTCGGCGAGGTCCCCGCCAGGGCCTGGGAGCACGGCCGGTTCAACGCCCCCTACCTGCGCGACTCGCTGCTCAGCGCGGGCGCGCTCTGCGAGACCCTGGAGACCGCGACGAACTGGAGCCGCCTGCCGGCCCTGCGCACCGCCGTCACCGAGGCGCTCACCGGCGCCCTGCCCGGTTCCCTCGTGCTCTGCCACATCTCGCACGTCTACCCGACCGGCGCCTCGCTCTACTTCACCGTCGTCGCCGCCCTCGGCGAGGAGCCGCTCACCCGCTGGGGCGCCGCCAAGCGCGCCGCCGGGGACGCCATCCTCGGCGCCGGCGGCACCATCAGCCACCACCACGCCGTCGGCGCCGACCACCGGCCCTGGATGACCGAGGAGATCGGCGACCTCGGCGTGCGCATCCTGCGCGCCGTCAAGGCCGAACTCGACCCGGCGGGCATCCTCAACCCGGGCAAGTTGATCCCGTGAACGAGGTGAGAACCGTCCGCAGGGTCGCCGTTCTCACCAACCCGGCGGCGGGCGCCGGCCATGCCGAACCCGCCGCCCACCGGGCCACCGCCCGGCTGCGGGCCCTCGGCGTCCAGGTCGAACCGCACGCCGGGCGCTCCCCCGAGGACGCCGTCCGCCTCGCCCGCGAGGCGGTGGCCGGCGGGGTGGACGCGGTGGCCGTCGTCGGCGGCGACGGCATGATCAACCTCGCCCTCCAGGCCCTGGCCGGCACCGCCGTCCCGCTCGGCGTGATACCCGCCGGCACCGGCAACGACCACGCCCGCGAGTACGGCCTGCCGCTCGGCGCCCCCGAAGCCGCCGCCGACGTCATCGCCGCCGGACGCACCCGCGGCATCGACCTCGGCCGGATCACCGGCCCGGACGGCGCCGTCCGCTGGTACGGATCCGTCCTCGCCACCGGCTTCGACTCCCTGGTCAGCGACCGCGCCAACCGGCTGCGCTGGCCGCGCGGCCGGATGCGCTACAACCTCGCCATCCTCGCCGAGTTCGCCAACCTGCGCCCGCTGCCGTTCCGCATCACCCTCGCCGACGGCACCGTCATCGAACGCGACCTCACCCTGGCCGCCGTCGGCAACACCCGCAGCTACGGCGGCGGCATGCTGATGTGCCCCGCCGCCCTCCCCGACGACGGGCTGCTCGACCTCACCCTCGTCGACGCCATGCCCCGGCTGCGCATCGCCCGCTTCTTCCCGACCCTCTTCAAGGGCACCCACGTCACCTACCCGGAGGTCACCACGCTGCGCACCGAGTCCCTGCGGATCGAGTCCCCCGGCATCACCGCCTACGCCGACGGGGAGTTCATCGCCCCGCTCCCGGTGGACGTCGCGGTCGCCAAGGACGCCCTGCGGGTGCTGGTGCCGTGAGAAGCTGATGCCGCGGTCCGGTCCCACGGGCCGGACCGCGGCACCGGTCACCGACGGGAGGGCTGACGGACATGCACCTGGCACTCACCGTGACACCCCACGGCATCCCCGTCCTCGGCGTCCTGGTCGCCGCGGCCATGCTCGCCGTCGCCGTCTGGGACGCCCGCCGCTTCCCCGGCGAGCCCTGGTTCCGCTGGCTGCTCCCCCTCGGCCTGGTCGTCGAGTACGCGGCCGTCGCCACCCTGTGGCTCCCCCTCGTCCCCGTCGGCGCCGTCCTCCTCGGCGCCGGCCTCGGCCTCACCAACTACTGGCGCTGGACCCGCAGGCGCACCTGACCACCCGCCGGTGCACCTGACCACCCACCGGCTGCCGCACCACCAACCGGCTGCCCCACCCCCGGTCTCACCCGCCCAGGCGGCGGCGCCACAGCAGCGGGCGTATCTCGATCGCGTGGGACGGGTCGCCGTCCCAGACCGTCGGCAGGCCGGCCTCCGTCAGGGCGGCGACCACCTCCTTCCCGACCGCGACCGTGGTCGCCGGGGAGCCGTCGAAGCCGCCGTACAGCAGGGACAGGCCGTGGCCGGCGGCGGCGGACTCGGTGCACTGGGCGTGGAAGCAGACGAAGCCGCGCGCTTCGGGGGCGCCGGCCGCGGCGATCTCGGCGTCCGCGCAGGAGCGGCAGCAGCCGAAGTCCTCCCGGGCCGTGAGGCCGCCCGCCTCCAGGGCGGCGAAGGCCCTGGTCAGGCGCTCCGGGTCGGTCTCGCCGATCCAGCCGCTCTGCTCGCCGACCCGCTCCAGCCAGAGCCGGTCGGCGAGTTGCTCGGCCTGCGGGCGCGAGAGCGGGCGGCGGTCGCCCGCGACCAGGTACTCCTCGGCCTGTTCGGCGAGCCCGGCACGGTCGGTGTAGCCGCAGGCCAGCGTCAACCGCAGCCGCTCCTCCAACTCCCTCCGCTCGCCCGCCTCCAGGTCGATCGGCGGCACCGGCTCCGGCGCCGGGCCCAGGTCGAGCGGCCGCCAGTCCAGGCCCTCGTCCCAGCCCGCCGCACCGCGCGCCCAGCCCGTCATCGCCTCGACCACCGGCTCGGGCCCGTCCAGCCGCACCTCGAAGTGCCGCTCGGCGGAGCCGTCCCGGTGCTCCAGCGTGTACTCCTCCCCTTCGGCGTGCCACACCTGCACGTACACGTCCGGCAGGTCCGGTATCCGCTCCACGACGAGGAAGCGGTCGTCCGGCGCACCGATGCGCCGGACCATCCCCGCCAGTTCGTCCGCCGACACCCTCAGGTGCCGCGTCTCGTTCGTCTGCACCGCGATCGCCAGCATGACGTCACCCTTGCACACCCCACTGACAATCCCCGCGGACGATCCCGCAGTTCAGACCCGGTGCGCCCGCCCCCCGGCCGACCACGAAGGCCACGGCCGCCGCCACGGCCGCCGTCTCCAGCAGCACGCGGCAGGGACTGCCACGGGCACAGCACCCGCAGCACCGGCTCCTCGGCGGCGAACGTCCCGTCGTCCGGGCTCAGGCCCTCTGGACGAGGGACTTCAGCTCGCCGACACTCTCCGTGAGGCTCGGTTCGCCGGAGCCCGGGTCGACGGTGAAGACGCGGTAGCCGGCGTCGGTGGTGACACGGACCCGGCCGGATCCGGCCCACTCCGCCGAGATGAACTCCCCCTGGCCGCGGAAACCGCCCGTGTGGAGGGCGAGGACGTCCCAGCGGCGGGTCGACAGGCCGGTGCCGGTCTCCAGCCGGACGAAGTAGCGGCCGTTGTAGCCGTCCGGATCGTCGTGGTGGGCCACCGTCAGAACGTGGTCCGCCCGCTCCGGGGAGGCGGTGCGGCTCACCCCGTGGACCTTCGGGCCGAACATCTGGAGGACGTGGCCGCCACCCGTCAGCAGCAGCCCGAACACCGCGAACGCCGTCGCCAGCCCGCCGACGACGTCCCACCGGCCGCGGACCACGACCGCCGCCAGCAGCAGGACGGCGGCCAGACCGAGCATCGCCCACGGCCGGTTGAGGACGTCGGCCAGCACCGCCCGCCCGCCGTCGCCCGACTCCATGCGCCCCACCGCCCACAGCGCCGGCGGCAGCAGCAGCGCGGTGGCGGCCACGATGCCGCCGGCTCTCCCACGGTTCGTCATCGAACCCCCTCTTCGGTTTCCGGACATCCTAGAGGTGGCCATCCCGGCCCGGCCGACAGGTTGTCCGGTGCCCTGTTCCCCCTGGCGGTGGTCGAGCCGCACATCGTGGCCGCCGGCCGGGAACCTGGACGGACGCCCCCACCGCGAACAGCAGCCCGAGGAACCCCGACCGCCGTCACCACCCCGCCGACCGTGTCCCGACGACCGCGGACCGGGCCCGTCCACCTGGAAACCGGGTGCTTCGACGGCGGAGGGTCGGGTAGCGTGCCGGGTATGTCGAGCCCTGAGGCATCCAGGGTGGGGGCTTTCGGTCACGCGCCGTCAGCCCCCTGAAACCCGGAAGCACTGAACCACCGAGGTCCGAGCGAGCGCCACATCCGCGCCGCCCGGGGGTTGAGCGTGCGGTGACGAGACGTCCGTCCTTCTCGTTCCCATCGCCCCGCTTCGGAGCCTCTCGATGCCCCTTCCGCTCTATCTGCTCGCCCTGGCCGTGTTCGCCATGGGCACTTCGGAGTTCATGCTCGCCGGGCTGCTGCCCGGACTCGCCGCCGACCTCGGCGTCACCGTCGGCACGGCCGGCGCGCTGACCTCGGCCTTCGCGGTCGGGATGGCGGTCGGTGCGCCGCTGACGGCCGTACTCGTCCGCAGCCGGCCCGGGCGCGGCAGCCTGCTCGGGTTCGTCCTGGCCTTCGCGGCGGCGCACGCGGTCGGGGCGGTCACCGCGAGCTTCCCGGTGCTGCTGGCCACCCGGGTGGTGGCCGCGCTCGCCAACGCCGGGTTCCTGGCCGTGGCGCTGACCACCGCCGCCGCGCTGGTCCCGGCGGACCGCAAGGGGCGGGCGCTCGCCGTGCTGCTGTCGGGGACGACGGTGGCGACGGTGGCCGGTGTCCCGGGCGGGGCGGTGCTGGGCGCGGTGTTCGGCTGGCGGGCCGCGTTCTGGGCGGTCGCGCTGCTCTGCCTGCCGGCTGCCGTCGGCATCGCCAGGGGTCTGCCGGCCGTCGCCGCTCGGGCCGACCGGTCCGCGAAGACGGCCCTGCGGGCGGAACTCGCCGAGCTGCGTCGCCCCCGGCTGCTCCGCGCGATGCTGCTCGCCGGACTGGTGAACGCGGCGACCTTCGGCGGGTTCACCTTCCTCGCCCCCGTGGTGACCGGAGCCGCCGGGTTGGGCGAACTGTGGGTGCCGGTCGCGCTGGTCCTGTTCGGCGCCGGCTCGTTCACCGGGGTCACCGTCGCGGGGCGGCTCGCGGACCGGCATCCCGGTCCGGTCCTCGCGGTCGGCGGCACGCTGCTGCTGGCGGGCTGGCCCGCGCTCGCCGTTGTGGCGGACGCGCCGGGCGCGCTGCTGCCGCTGGTGTTCCTGCTGGGCGCGCTGTCCTTCGCGGTCGGCGGCACGCTGATCACCCGGGTGATGTACGAGGCAGCCCGGGCCCCCTCCCTGGCCGGCGCCTGTGCGACCGCCGCCCTCAACCTCGGCGCCACCGCCGGCCCGCTGCTGGCCGCCGCCTCCCTCGGCACGGCGGCCGGCCGGCTGGGCCCGTTCTACACGGGCGGCCTGCTGGTCGCCGCCGCGCTGCTGGTGGCGGCGGCAGCGCGTCGGAGGGTCGGTTGAGCCGGGAGTCGAGGAGTTCGAAGACCCGCCCCAAGGCACCTGGCTCACACCCCGGACACCGCCGCCAGCCGCCCGTCCGCGATCGCCGCCACCAGTTCGCCGTGGTCGGCCTTCGTGCGGTCCGCGTAGCGGAGCGCGAAGTCGGCGACGGCCTCGGCGAAGGTGTCCGCGCTGCCGAGGTAGCCGGCGATGGCCAGGCGGTCGCCGGTGCGGGCGTGGGCGCGGGCGAGGGTGCGGCCGCAGAGCTCGGCGTAGGCGCGCAGGCCGGAGGGGGTGAGGTCGGCGATCTCCGTCGAGCCCTTCATGTCGCGCAGTTGGCGGCCGTAGTAGTGGCGCCCGCCGGGGCCGGTGGTCCAGCCGAGGAAGATGTCGCTGGCGGCCTGCATCAGGTGCTGCCCGGTGACGACCCGGCGGCCGCCGTGGTGGGCGGAGACCTCGGCGTCCACCCGCAGCGGCGGCAGGTGTTCCTCCAGCACCGACCGGCCGGCCTCCTTGAGCTGGAGGAACAGCGGGTCGCGGCCGTCCCGGCCTTCCAGCAGCAGGATGTAGCAGCGAGTGCCGACGCTGCCCACGCCGACCACCTTGGTCGCCGCGTCGACGAAGCGGAAGCGGTCCAGCAGTACCCGGCGGGACTCCGGGAGGGTCGACCGGTAGTCGCTGAACACCTGGCCGACGGCGCGCAGTTCGTTCCGTTTCAGCGGTTCGATCAGCGGTGGTGCGCTGATGATCCGGCGCCGCCCGTCCCGGTCCTCGGTGAGTTTGCCGAAGGCCTGCAGGCTGGTGCGGCTGCGGGCGCGGGCGAGGCCGGACTCCAGCTGCTTGCGCTGTCCCGGCCTGCCCAGCAGCGCCGGGAGGTCGGCGGTGTCCACGCGGGCGTACCAGACGTCGAGTTCGCCCTTCCCGGCCAGTCGCCGCATGGCGTCCGCGTACCCCTGGACGGCGGTGAGCGCGGCCCGGCGCGCCCGCCGCTCGTCCTGGCCGTTGTCGCGGGCGGCGACGGCGACGCTGGCGGCGAGCCGTTTGACGTCCCATTCGAAGGGGCCGGGGTGGGTCTCGTCGAAGTCGTTGACGTCGAAGAGCAGTGCGCGTTCCGGCGAGGCGTACAGGTCGAAGTTCAACAGGTGGGCGTCGCCGCAGAGTTGGACGGTGAGGCCGGTCTCGGGGAGGGCTCCGAGGTCGGCCGCCAGCACGGCGGCGGCGCCGCGCAGGTAGGCGAAGGGGCTCGCCGCCATCCGGCCGCGGCGGATCGGCAGCAGCCGGGCGATCCGGTCCTCGCACTGCCGTTCCAGCACGTCGAGCGGGTCGGGCCGGTCGGCGGCGGGGATCCACCGGCCGTGGGCGGAGCGGGAGATCCGCTCCCGGGCGGCCCGGCCGCGGCGGCGGCGTTCGGCGGGGGTGGTCATGGCGGCGGCTCCGTCCGTCGGCGGGTCCTCTTCCCGCGACGCTAGGGCAGGAGTGCCGGAGGGCGCAGCGCACGCCCCCCGGCACTGCGCCGTCCGGGTGGCCCGCTCCTCAGCGCACCGTGAAGTCCGCCATCATCGCCATGTCCTCGTGCTCCAGGTTGTGGCAGTGCAGCATGTACGCCCCCGCGTAGTCGGTGAAGCGCACGAGCACCTCCACCGCCTCGGCCGGACGCAGGTCCACGGTGTCCTTCCATCCGGCGTCGTACGGGCCCGGGTCCGCGCCGTTGCGGCCGATCACCTGGAAGTGGTCCAGGTGGACGTGGACCGGGTGGTGCAGGTCGGTGGAGAAGCGCCAGAGCTCTACCGCGCCGAGGGCGGGCGTGGCGATGCTCCGGCCGGGGGTGTACGGGCGGCCGTTGATGGTCCAGCCGTCGCCGCGGCTGCGCCGGAAGGTGAAGTCGCGGGTGGTGACGGCCGCGGAGGCGTCCAGGGCCTCGACGGTGGCGAGCCGGTCGGGCACCGTCGCGTCGTCGGCCGGCTGCTTCGCGGTGACGTCGAAGCGCATCACCTCGGCCGTCCGGCCGCTGCCGAAGCGGTTGACCAGCCGGACCCTGGTGCCGGGCGCGTAGCGGGAGAAGTCGACCACGACGTCGAAGCGTTCGGCGGGGGCGATCTCGATGCCGTCGTGCCGGACCGGGGCGGCGAGCAGGCCGCCGTCGGAGCCGATCTGGACCAGGGCGCCGCCGCCCTCGGGCTGCGGGTCGAGTTCGAGCCGGTAGAGCCGGGCGTTGGAGGCGTTGAGCAGCCGCAGCCGGTAGTGCGCCCGGTCGACGTCCAGCCGGGGCCAGGGCGCGCCGTTGACCAGAATGACGTCGCCGAGCACGCCGTTGGCGTAGGCGTCGGTGACGCCCGGCTCGGCGAGCTTCGGGTCGACGGCGGGGTAGCGGAAGGAGCCGTCGGCGGCGAAGGCGCGGTCGGCGATCATCAGCGGCAGGTCCCGTTCGCCGCGCGGCAGCGGCAGCGCGGCCTCCTCGTCGTCGTGCACGAGGTGGAAGCCGGCCAGTCCGCGCCAGACGCCGGGACCGGTGAAGCCCATCCGGTGGTCGTGGTACCAGAGGGTGGCGGCGCGCTGCTTGCCGGGATAGGTGTACGTGCGCTCGCCGACGGCGGTGCGGGCCGCCGGGTGGTCCGTCCCGGACATCCCCGCCATGCCAGCCATCCCCGCCATACCGGGCATGCCCGCCATTCCGGCCGTACCGGATGTGGCGTCCGCCGAGGACCCGACCGGCAGCAGCAGGTCGACCGGGTAGCCGTCGCTGTCCGCCGGGGTGTGTCCGCCGTGCAGGTGGGTCACCGAGGGCACCGGCAGCTCGTTGCGGTGCTTGACCACCGCCGCCCGCCCGGCGCGGGTGACCACGGTCGGCCCGGGGAAGCCGCCCCCGTACGTCCAGGCCTCGGTCCGTACCCCGGGCAGGATCTCCAGCCGGGCGACCTGCTGGGTGATCTCGTAGTAGTCGCCCGTCGCGTCGCTGCGCACCGGCTGCAGCACGGGCGGCACCGGCAGCGCGGCCCGGAAGGCCTCCGGCAGGTCGAGTTCGCTGCTCAGCAGCTGCCCGGGGCGGCCCTCGGCGAGCAGCCGGGCGGCGGAGGGGACGGCGACGGCGGCCAGCGCGCCCGCGCCGAGGACGGAGGCGCCGACGCCCAGGAACCGGCGCCGGTTCACCGGGACACCTCCAGCGGTCCGCCGGGGCGCGGCAGCCGTCCGGTGCCGTCGGGGCCGCCGACGCCCGGGGCGTGCCTGGCGGGCAGCGGCAGCCGCCAGGCGCCGACCAGGCCGAACAGCACGCCGCTGACCAGCAGGACGCCGAGCGTGACGTGCACGCCGAGCGCCCGGGCGTAGCCGGCCGTGATCTGGCCGACGACGGCGGCGGTGAGCAGGAGGGTGGTCCACAGCGGCCAGAGCGGGCCCCGGCCGGGCCACCGGACGGCGACGGCCACCGCGAGCTGGATCACCACCACGGTGGCCAGCATCATCGCGTTGCCCTCGTGGTCCTTCAGGGAGTCGTAGGTGCCGTTCAGGAAGCTGCCGGCCAGCATGACCTGGAGCAGTGACAGCAGGGCCAGCAGGGTGGTGGAGGCGCGCAGCAGGATCAGCGGCCAGCGGGGCGCGGGGGCCGCGGGGGGACTGCTCATGTCGGGCTACTCTCTGCGTCGACGGTCTGGCGGGGCGGGCGCGAGCGTAGCTGATGCAACCTCACGATCAGCCCTTGTCAAGGTCATTGGAAGGTCATGCGGTTCCCATGGACCCCCCCGCTCGGGCCGTCGTTCCCACCCGAAGGAAGGGGGTGCCCTTGAGTCGTCCTCAAGGGCACCCCCTTCCCCCGCGGCCCCGCCCCGGCCCGCTACTGGCGCACCGCGCCCAGCGCCGCCGGCCGGGTCCGCAGCAGTGCCCGGACCGGCATCCCGGTCGCCGCGAGGCAGAGCAGCACCGCTCCGGCGGCCAGCGGCAGGACAAGCATCGGCGGCACGTACGGGGCGGAGCCGGCCACGCCCCGGGCGACCGGCACCAGGGTGATCCCGGCGATGGCCGCGCCGACCGCCAGCCCGGTCGAGGCCACCAGCAGCGCCTCCCAGCGCATCATGCCGCGCACCTGGCGCCGGGTGGTGCCGGCCAGGCGCAGCAGCGCGACCTCGCGGCGCCGGTCCAGCACCGTCATCACCAGGGTGTTGGCGGCGCTGACGGCGGCGAACCCGCCGAGCACGGCGGCCATCACGGTGTTGGCCCAGCCGTTGAGCTCCAGGTCCTTGTCGGACTGGGCGACGAACCCGGCCCGGTCGGTCACCGCGGCCCCGGCCAGCGTGCCCAGCCCGGCGGCCACCGCCGCGGGGTCGGCGCCCGGCGCGTCGGCGACCAGCACCTGGCTGTCGTACCCGGCGGTGACGTGCGCGGCCACCGCGGCCCGGGGCAGCAGCGCCTGGCCGACGCCGAGCCCGCGGTCGTACACCGCGACCACGGCGGGCCGGACGGCGGTGCCGTCGCCGAGCCGGAGCGGGACCCGGTCGCCGACCCCGGCGCCGAGCGCGTCGGCCAGGGTGGCGCTCAGCGCGATGGTGTCGGGGGCCCGGCCGAGGTCGGCGAGCGTGCCGCTGCGCACGCCCAGGTCGAGCACCTTCGGCAGCCGCGCCGGGTCGCCGTCGACGCCGAGCACGGGGGCGGAGCCCAGCTGGCCGCCGTTCTCGTAGACGACGCCGGTGCGCAGCACGCCGACGGCGGTGTCCACGCCGGGCACCCGGGCCGCCCGCTCGGCCGTCCCGGCGGGCAGGCCGGGGCCGGTGGCGCCGACCACGTGGTCGGCGGTGACGCCGGCCCGGACGTTCTCGCCGGCGGTGTGGCGCACGGTGCTCTGCAGGATCAGCAGGGTGCCGCAGAAGGCGGTGACCAGGACGATCGGGGTGATCGCGGAGGCCAGCCGGCGGGCGTTGGCGCGGGTGTTGTCGGCGGCCAGCGAGCCGGGGGCGCCGCCGGCCCGCAGCGGGGCGCCGAGGATCACGGCGGCGGCCCGGGCCAGCCAGGGGCCGAGCAGGGCGACGGCCATCATCAGGCACATCACCACGCCGAGCGCGGTCTGGGCGGCCTGGACGCCGTCCAGGGAGTTGGCGACGGCGGCGGCCGCGGCGCCGCCGGCGGCGAAGACCAGCCCGAGGACGGTGCGCACCCGGCCCGGGTGGGGCGGTTCGACGGAGGCCTCGCCGAGCGCCTGGGCGGCCCGCATCCGGGACGGCCGGCGGGAGGCCAGGAAGCCGGCGGTCAGCGCGGCGAGGGTGCAGGCGAGGACGGCGACGAGCATCGGCAGCGGGCCGATGTCCAGGCGGACGTCCGCGGGGACGGCGCCGCGCTCGACCAGCTGGCCGAACCACCAGCGGGCGAGGGCGAGTCCGGGCAGGATGCCGAGCGCCGCGGCGAGCGGCGCGACCAGCATCGCCTCGGCGGCGATGGTGCGGCGGATCTGGCGCGGGGTGGCGCCGACGGCGCGCAGCAGGGCGAACTCGCGGGCGCGCTGGCCGGTGGCGAGGGCGACGGTGCTCATCACCACGAAGACCGCGGTCATGGTGGCGTAGCCGCCGAAGGTGCCGCCGAGGGCCATCAGCAGGCTGCGGGCGCCGCCGAGGGCGGGGTGCTCGACGGCGCCCCGGTCGTCGCCGGTGAAGGTCCTGGCGTCGCCGCCGACGGCCTGGCGGACCTGTGCGGCGAGCGCGGCGGTGCTCACGCCCGCGCGGGGCTGGACCGCGACGGCGTCGATCCGGCCGGGGTGGCCGGAGAGGCGGTCGGCGGTGGCGTCGGCGAACCAGGCGGTGGGCCCGGCCTGCTGGGCGGCGGCCAGGCCGGAGACCCGGTAGTCCGCGGTGCCGCCGGGCGCGGTGAGCGTGAGGCGCGCGCCGGGGGCGAGGTGGGCGGCGCGCGCCGTGTCGGCGTCCAGCACCACCTCGTTCGCGCCGGGCGCGCGGCCCTCGACCAGGGTGTCGCCCGGTCCGGCGATGCCGAGCGCGGCGAAGCCCCGGCCGGTCAGGGCCGGCGCCGGGCCGGTGGCGGGCAGCGGGAAGGCGGTGTCCGGGCGGGCGGCCGCGACCCCGGGCAGCGCGGCCAGCCGGCCGACCAGCGCGGCGTCCGTCCGGGCCCGCTCCGGGGTGGCCTGCTCCACCGTCTCGGTGTCCTTGCCGACCTTCTTCTGGATCTTCACCGCCTGCTCGGCCGCGACCACCACCGGGGCGTCCGCGTACCGGGCGGGCTTCAGGCTCGCGGTCAGACCGGTCTGCAGCAGCACGCCGCAGGCCACCACCACGACGGCGCCCAGCAGCAGGGCGACCAGGGTGCCCGCGAAGGACGCGGGCCGAAAGCGCACCGAGGAGCGCGCGAGTCCGTTCGTCACGCCGCCACTCCCACCGGGCGGGCGGTCAGCGCGACCATCCGGTCCGCGACGGTCTGCGGGCTCGGGTGCGGCAGGTCGTCCACGATCTCGCCGCCGGCCAGGAACAGCACCCGGTCGGCGAAGGAGGCGGCCACCGGGTCGTGGGTCACCATCACCACGGTCGCGCCGAGCGAGTCCACGGCCTGGCGCAGCAGCGCGAGCACCTCGTGCGCGGTCCGGGTGTCCAGGGCGCCGGTCGGCTCGTCGGCGAACACCACGTCCGGGCGGGTGATCAGCGCGCGGGCGATCGCCACCCGCTGCTGCTGGCCGCCGGAGAGCTGGCCGGGCCGGCGCCGGGCGTGCTCGCCGAGACCCACCCGGCCCAGCAGCTCCCGCGCCCGGGCGCGGTCCTGGCGCTCCCCGGCGAGCCGCTGCGGGAGCAGCACGTTCTGCTCGACGGTCAGCGAGGGCAGCAGGTTGAAGGACTGGAAGACGAAGCCGATCCGGCTGCGGCGCAGCTTGGTGAGCCGGTTCTCGCTCAGCGCGGTGATGTCCTCGCCGCCGAGCCGGACCTGCCCGGAGTCCGGGCGGTCCAGGCCCGCCGCGCACTGCAGGAAGGTGGACTTGCCGGAGCCGGACGGGCCCATCACCGCGGTGAAGCTGCCGTGGGCCAGCGCCAGGTCGATCCCGCGCAGCGCCTGCACCGTCGCCTCGCCGCGCCCGTAGGTGCGGCGCACCCCGCGCAGCTCGATCGCGGGGGCCGCCTGCGGGGCGGTGCCGTAGGGGGTGCCGTACCCGGGGGCGGCGGGGGCTGCGTGGGCGGCGGGGGCGTACCCATCGGTGCCGTACTGGTCCGTCCCGAACTCGTCGGTCCTGCGGCGGTCTTGGCGGCGTGCCATGGGTGGGCCTTCCTTCGGTTCCGCGTCGTAGCGTCGCTCGTCGTCAACGTGCTCCAACCTAGGGAGAACGGACTCCGCGAACCATGCAGGCCACCGGCGGACCGGAGGTGGGGTTATCCCCCCACCGGTTCGGCGGGAACCCCCAGGTAGACGGCGCGCAGCTCGGCGAGCACCGGGTGGGCGGGGTCGAAGGCGGTGCCGTCCACGGCCGCCAGCGGGCACACCCCGACACCCGCGTTCACCGCGAAGGCGGCGGTGAAGCGGTCCAGCCCGTCGGCGGCCAGCGGCTCGCGGGACTGCGGACCCCGGTACGCGCCGGACAGCAGGGCCTCGGTCACGCCCGGCAGGCTCGGCCCCTGCGGCCAGACCAGCTTCTCCTCGGCGAGGAAACCCACGTTCCAGGTCGCGCCCTCGACCACCAGGCCGTCCTCGTCGACCAGCAACACGTCGTCGAAGCCCGCCAGTTGGGCCAAGCGGCGGTGGTGCACCAAGCCGAACAGGCCGACGTGCTTCACCTCCGGCAGCTCCCGCCGGTACGCGGCGGTGCGGACCCGCAGCGGGGCGGGCGCGGCCGCGGTGGCCGGGCGGGTGGTCACCAGCAGGGCGGGTGCGGCCGGGGCCGCGGGGCGCTCCAGGCCGAGCTCCGGGTCGTACACGGTGACCCGGACGGTCACCGGCGCGCCGTCGGCGGGCAGCACCGCGCCGATCCGCTCCCGCACCGCCGCCCGGTCCAGCTCGGCGCCGAACAGCACCCGGCAGTCCCGGACCAACCGGTCCAGGTGCAACGCCAGACCGCGCACCCGGCCCTCCTCCGCCCGCAGGGTGGTGAAGTGCCCGTAGTTGAGCAGCCCCAGCGCGGCCAGCCGCGCCGGGTCGGCAGGGGCGCCGTCGATCTCGATCTCAGCCATCCCCCGAGTCTGCCAGCTGCGGGAATGCCGGCGGAGCCTGCTCCGGCAGCCCCGGCCGAGGCGGCCCCGACCGAGGCGACTCGGAGCGCGACGGCCCGGACCGAGGCGGCTCGGAGCGCGACAGCTCGGAGCGCGACAGCTCGGAGCGCGGCAGCCCGGACTGCGGCGGCGACGCCGGGCGGTACGGGCTCACCATCGGCCGGCCCGCTTTCCGGGCCGCCCGCTCGAACTCCTCGATCCGGTACGCCAGCCCCTCCGGCTCCCCCGTGTCCGACCAGCGCCACGCCTCCGCCCACCACTGCGGGCCGCGCACCAGCGGGCGGCCGGCCAGCGCCAGGCACAGGGCCAGCGTGGAGCGGGCGTACTCGTGCACCCAGCCGTCGCAGCCCCGGTAGTCCGCCGTCTCGTCCAGCCGCAGCCAGCGGCCCTCCTGCCCGGCGGCCAGTATCGGCACCCAGCCGCGCAGCCGGTCGGCGACCAGCAGGAGCAGCCGGCCGTCCTCCTCCCGCACCCGGTGCACGGGAAGCTGGGGCATCCGGGCGAAGGACAGCGAATGCTTCCAGCCCACCACCCACAGCCCCCGGCGCAGGTAGTAGCGGACCGCCGGCTGCCAGGTCCAGTGCGCCTCCAGCCGGAACCCCGGCAGGCCCTCGGCGGTGGCCGCCGCGTACACCTCGTCCAGCGCGGCGGCGGCCAGGCCCCGGCCGCGCGCGGCCGGCGTCACATAGAGGGAGGAGACGGCGAGCTGGCTCGGACCCTTGGTCCAGTTGTCCACCGCGACGGTACCCACCACCGCGCCCGCGTCGTCCCGGATCCAGTAGCGCCGCCGGTACAGCTCCCCGCCCGGCCACTCCCGCCCGCTCTCACCCAGCCGCTCCCGCCACCCGCGCTCCGCCGGCGGCGCGAGCCCGTCCGGGTCCACCAGCTCGCCCAGTTCGCCCTCCACCAGGGACGCCAAGTCCCAGAGGGCGAACCGCCGTTCCTCCCCCGGACCGGCCGCCCGCAGCCGCGGCCCCGCCGCCAGCCGGTCCTGTGCCCGCTCCACCGCCGCATCCCACGACCTCACCACAGGGCGAGGATAGCGGTGGGCCGGGGACGATCAGTAATCCACCGGCCACCGAACGTCAGCGCAGGGAGCGGGCCCGTCCCCGCCGCGCCCCGAGGCCCCTCCGCGGCCCTCCCCGGCCCTCCCCGGCCCTCGCCACCGTGGCCGCAGCCGTCGCCGTCCTGGCGGAGGTGGGGAAAACCCGACCACAGGACTCGACTTGGCCGTGATGACCCCGCCGAGCTGCGGCGATGCAATGAAGAGGTGACGAAACGGGCGTGGTGGTGGTGCGGCGGATGGCTGGTGGCGGCCGGGTGGGCGGGGGCGTTTCCGGTGCTGTCCGGGCTCGGGCCGCACCGGAGTTGGGGGACCTTCGCGGCCTGCGGGTACCTGTCGGCGGCACTCGCCGTGGCGCTGGTGCGGCGGTACGGGCGTGAGGTGTCGGTGGCGGTCGCCGCCGTCGGGGCGGTACTGGTGCCGCTGCTCGTGCTGGTGCCGGCCGGGCGGGGGCAGAGCGAGGTCGGGGTGATCGAGCGCTCCGGGTCGCTGCTGCTGCACACCGGCACGCCGTACCTGGCCGAGCCGGCGTCCGTCGCGCAGTACACCCCGTACCTTCCCGGCATGGCCCTGCTGGGCCTGCCCCGGGCGGTGCTGGACGACTCGCCGCTGGGCGGGTCACCGCTGGGCGACGCCCGGCTCTGGTGTGCGGCGGTGTTCCTGGTCTGCGTGCTGCGGACGGTGCCCGCCGGGCGCCGGCTCGGCGCCGCCGCGCTCACCGCCTCACCGGTGGTCTCGCTGCCGCTCTGCGTCAGCGGGGTCGACCTGCCGCTCATCGGCCTCTGCTGGCTCGCCCTGGTCCGCGCCGCCGAACGGCGGCCGGTGGCGGCCGGGTTGGCACTGGCCGCCGCCTGCTCGCTGAAGTGGACGGCCTGGCCCGCGCTCGCCGTGGTGACGGCCCTGCTGGCGGCCACGGCCGGACGGCGGGCGGCGCTGCGCGGGGCGGCCGTCGCGGTGGGCGTGGCGGCGGTGGCCGTGCTGCCGGTGGCGCTGCGCGCGCCCGGGCCGCTGGTGGAGCAGGTGTTCGCCTTCCCCACCGGGCGCGGCCGGCTGCCCACCCCGGCCGCCAGCCCGCTGCCCGGACGGCTGCTCGCCGATCTCGGCCCGCCCGGCTGGTACGCCGCCGTCGGCCTGCTGCTGCTCGCCGGGCTCGCCGTCGGGGCTTCCTTGCTCCTCCGACCGCCCCGCACCGCGGCCGCGGCGGCGCACCGGCTGGCCCTCGGGCTGACCGCGGCCTTCCTGCTGGCACCCGCCGGGCGGTTCGGCTACCTCGCGCTGCCGCTCGTCCTCGTTCTGCTCTCCCGCTCGTCCTCCGTTCCAGTCGCCGTTCCGGTCTCCGTTCCACTCTCCGTTCCGAAAGGCCTGCCATGGGCACCACCCTCGTCGTCACCAATGACTTCCCACCGCGCCAGGGCGGCATCGAAACCTTCGTCCGGGCCATGGCCGACCGCGTCCCCGACCACGACGTCGTGGTCTACACCTCGGCCGAACCCGGCGCGGAGCGCCACGACGCCGCTCTCCCCTATCCGGTGATCCGCGACCGCGCCCGCACCCTGCTGCCGACCCCGCGGGCCACCCGCCGGGCCGCCGCGATAGCCCGCGCGCACGGCTGCGACCGGGTCTGGTTCGGCGCCGCCGCCCCGCTCGCCGCGATGACGCCCGGCCTGCGGCGGCTGGCGCCCGGCATCCGCCGCACGGTCGCCACCACGCACGGACACGAGATCTGGTGGGCCCGCACCCCGGGCGCCCGCGGCCTGCTGCGCCGGATCGGCCGCAGCACGGACGCGGTGACCTTCCTCGGGGCCTACACCCGCGCCCGGATCGCCCCCGCGCTCGGGCCGGACGCCCGGCTGGTACGCCTGGTACCGGGGGTCGACCCGTCGGTCTTCCGGCCGGCCGGCACCACCGGGGTGCCGGCCGCCGCCCCGGTGGTCCTCTGCGTGGCGCGGCTCGTCCCGCGCAAGGGGCAGGACACGCTGATCCGCGCGCTGCCCGCGATCCGCCGGGCCGTGCCCGGGACCACGCTGGTGCTGGTCGGCCGGGGCCCGGACGAGGACCGGCTGCGGGGCCTGGCCGGCCGGCTGACCGAGCCGGGCAGCGTGGTGTTCACCGGCGGCCTGGACCACGCCGGGACGGCCGTCCACTACGCCGGCGCGGACGTCTTCGCGATGCCGTGCCGCACCCGGCGGCTGGGCCTGGAGGCCGAGGGCCTGGGGATCGTCTTCCTGGAGGCGGCCGCGGCCGGCCTCCCGGTGGTGGCCGGCCGCTCCGGCGGCGCCCCGGACACCGTCCTGGACGGCGTCACCGGCATGGTCGTCGATGGTCGCGATCCCGCCGAGGTGGCCGCCGCCCTGACCCGCCTCCTGCTGGCCCCGCCCGCCGAGCGGGCCCGGATGGGGGCGGCGGGGCGGCGCTGGGTCGAGCAGCACTGGACCTGGGAGGCCTCGGCGCGGCGGCTCACGAAGTTGCTGGACCCCGCTTCACCGCTGCCGGGCCCGGACGCCCCGGCCGCTCCGGCTGTTCAGGCCGTTCCGGCTGTTCCGGCCGTTCCCCGTCCCCCGGCCGCCCTGGTCCCTCCAGTCGCTCCGGCCGTTCCCGGGCTTCCATCCGCCCAGGAGGCTCCGGCCGGACCGGTCACTCCGCCTGCCCCCGCAGGTGCCTGACCAGTCGGGCGATGGCGGGCGCCCCGCCGTTGGCGCGAACCGCCGTCACCCAGTTCCTCGCCTGGCCCGGCAGGTCGTCGCGGCTCGGGCAGGAGAAGCTGAACAGCCAGACGTGGGCGGACAGATCACGCTCCGGCATGGCCTGCCACTCCTCGCCCCCGGCCGCCGTCAGCGTGTCCTGGCAGGCCGCCAGCGCCCGGTCGCCGTCCCCGGCCCACTCCTGCCGCAGCCACAGCAGGAAGTTGGTCTGCGCCGTCGTGGTGTCCTCCCTGGTCGCCTCGCCCTTGAGCAGCCGGTTGACGATTGCGCTCTGCGGTTCCCGTGTCCTCTCCATGACGCCATCGTTCCGGCCGCACAACCCCTGTGACAAGTGGGTGAATTGCCGTCCGGCGCGCGCTCCGGTCACTCGCCGCGCAGGTGCGCCAGCACGGCGAGCACCCGCCGGTTGCCCTCGGTCGGGTCCAGGTCCAGCTTCATGAAGATGTTCCCGCAGTGCTTCACCACCGAGGCCTCGGTGATGCTCAACCGGGCCGCCACGGCCTGGTTGTTGAGGCCCTCGGCCAGCAGCGCGAGCACCTCGCGCTCGCGCGGGGTGAGGCGGGCCAGCGGGCGGTCGCCCGACCGGCCGCGCAGCAGCACCCGGACCACGTCGGGGTCGATCACCGTCTCCCCGTCCGCGACCCGCCGCAGCGCGTCCAGGAAGTCCGCGACGTCACCGACCCGGTCCTTCAACAGGTAGCCCAGACCTGCCGGTTGAGCACCGGCGGCGGCCAGCAGCCGGGTCGCGTACGGGGTGGCCACGTACTGGGACAGGACCAGGACGGGCAGGCCGGGGTGGCGCTCGCGCAGGGTGAGGGCGGCGCGCAGGCCCTCGTCGGTGTGGTCGGGGGGCATCCGGACGTCGGTGACCACGATGTCCGGCCGTTCGGCGTCGACGGCCGCGGCCAGCGCCTCGGCGTCGCCGACGGCGGCGGTCACCCGGTGGCCGCCCAGGGCGAGGAGTTCGACCAGTCCGGCGCGCAGCAGCACCGCGTCCTCGGCGATCACGACCCGGAGCACGGGACCTCCAGCCGCAGCGTCGTCGGGCCGCCCGTCGGGCTCGTCACCATCAGCCGTCCTCTCAGCAGTGCCACCCGGTCGGCGAGTCCCGCCAGTCCGGCCCCGGCGGCCGGGTCCGCCCCGCCGCGCCCGTCGTCGGTCACCTGGACGACCAGCCGGCCCCCCGCGACCCGCCCGCGGACGGTGATCGCGGTGGCACCGCTGTGCTTGGCGGCGTTGGTGAGCGCCTCGGTGACGGTGAAGTAGGCGGTGGTCTCCACGGCCGGGTGCAGCCGCTCCGGGAGCTCGATGTCGGCGGCCACCGGGATCGGGTGACGCAGCGCGACCTCGGCGACGGCGGCGGCGAGCCCGTGGTCGGTGAGCACCTGCGGGTGGATGCCGCGCACCAGTCCGCGCAGCTGCTCCAACGCCTGCCGGGCCTCGCCGCGCGCCCGGGTGACGAGGTCCGCCGCCCGGCCCTGCCGGTCGCGCAGCTCGTACTCGGCGAGCCCGAGGGTCATGCTGAGCGCGACCAGCTGCTGCTGCGCCCCGTCGTGCAGGTCGCGCTCGATCCGGCGCCGCTCCGCCTCGAAGGCGTCGGCCAACCTGGCCCGGGAACGGGTGAGTTCGAGCACCTGGCGACCGAGGTCGTCCTCCCGGGGGGCGAGCAGGAAGCGGGCCAGCGCGACCTCGGCGGCGGTCAGCAGCGCCCCGGCGTACGCGCAGAGCAGCAGGCCGGCCAGTCCGGCGGCGGTGAACGGCAGGGCGGCGAGCGGCCCGGGGACGGCGCGCCCGGGGATCAGCATCACGGTCTCCGGCGCGAGCGCCCAGACCACCAGCGGGGAGAGCACGTACAGGCCGGAGAGCACCAGCAGCGCGGTGAAGCCGAGCGCGGCGGTGGCCAGCACCGTCGAGGCGAGTGCGGCATGGGCGAGTTCGCGCCAGGTGGCCCGCTCGCGCAGCCGGGTGCGGATGCGGGCCCTGCGGCCCGCCCCGGGCAGGCTGCGGTGCGGGTCGGGCAGCGGGACCGGCTCCACCAGCCGCAGCCGCCACCGGGCCGCGGTGGCGGTCGGAATGCCGGCGAGCACCAGGGCGACCAGCAGCGGGATCCCGACGCCGATCGCCCCCAGGCCCAGGCCGAGCACCAGCAGCACCACGAGGACCGCCAGCAGCACCGGCCCGAGCAGCGCACTGCCCAGCAGGTACGCCCAGCAGCGCGGCACCCAGCGGGTGAACGGGAAGCGCAGCGGGTGCGCCCGCAGTGCCTCGCCCACGGCCGTCGGCTGCGGATCCGCCCCGCGGCCCCCTTCGCCGCCCCCGTCCCCGCCTTCGCTGACCTCGCTCACCCGGTCCACCCTAACCGACCGGCTGACGGCACTTCGGGTCCTCCGCCGGGGCCCCGCCCTCGGCCGCCACCGGGGCCGGGCGCGGCCGGGCCAGCGCGACGGCAGCGATCACCAGCGCGCCGCCGACCAGCGCGCTCCAGCCCACCGGCTCGTGCAGGAACGCCGCGCCCAGCGCCGTCGACCAGAGCGGCATCACGTACGTGACGGCGGAGGCCACCGTCGCCCCCGCGCCGCGGACCAGGGCCAGGTTGAGCAGGTACGCCAGGCCGGTGCCGGCCACGCCGAGCACCAGCAGGGCGAGCGCCGGGCCCGCCCCGGGCCAGTGCGGAGCGCCTGCGGCGAGCGGCGCCACCAGCGCCAACTCGGCGGCGGCGCAGGCGATCTGGAGCGCGGAGAGGGTGGTCACCGACTCCGGGCGGCCGGACAGGAAGCGGCGCAGATAGGCGAAGCCGGCGCCGTAGCAGCAGGCAGCGGCCAGGCAGGCCAGCGCGCCGGCGGTCGCCCCGGTGCCGAGGCCGCGCCAGACCCCGAGCACGGTGAGCACGCCGAGGAAGCCGAGCCCGAGGCCGGCCAGTCGGCGGGCGCCCGGGCGGCGCTCCCCGGGGACGGCCAGCACCGCGAACAGCAGGGTGAACAGCGGGGTGGCCGCGTTCATCACTCCGGCGAGCACCGAGCTGACCCTGGTCTCGCCGAACGGGAAGAGGGTGAACGGCACCGCGTTGAGCAGCACCGCCACCACCGCCGAGTGGCCCCACAGCACCCGGTCGCGCGGGGCCCGCTCGCCGCGCACCACGAGAATCGCCCACAGCGCGGCCGCGCCCAGCAGGCAGCGCCACAGCGCCACCCAGAGCGGCGGCACCCCCGCGTCGACCGCGACCTTGATCAGGGCGAAGCTCGCGCCCCAGATCGCCGACAGGGCCACGAAGCCCGGCAGCCAGCGCCGCACCCCCACCACCTCCTTGTCCGTGTCCGCGACCGTGCCTGTGACTGTGGCCGTGCCATCAGCTGGACAGAGCGTGGCCCGGCACCGGACCATGAGTCCAACAAGTGGCAGCGCACCCGCGATGAGGAAGTCTCATGACCTCGGACGTCAACCTGGCCCAGCTCAGGGCACTGGTCGCGGTCGCCGACACCGGCGGCTTCGGCGCGGCCGCCGACGAGCTGGGCATCAGCCAGTCCGCCGTCTCGCACGCCGTCGCCGCGCTGGAGCGCAACCTCGGCGCGCCCGTGCTGCGGCGCGGCAGCCCGTGCCGCCCCACCCCGCTCGGCGAGCAGATCCTCCCGCACGCCCGGACGGCCGTAGCCTCGGCCGCCGCCGTCCGCACGATCGCCACCCGGCACCGCGGCGGCCTGACCGGCACCGTACGGCTGGCGGCGCCCACCACCGTCTGCCAGGCACTGCTGCCCGGACTGCTGAAGGACTGGCGGGCGGCCCACCCGCAGCTGACCGTCCGGGTCTTCGAGGGCGAGGACGAGGAGCTGGCGGCCTGGCTGGAGGCGGGCACGGTCGACGCCGCCGTGCTGGTGGACGCCGGTCCGCTGCCGCCCGGGGCGGTCGCACTCGGCGCCGACTCGATGCACGCACTGCTGCGCCGCGACCATCCGCTCGCCGACCAGCCGACCGTCCACGTGGCCGAGTTGGAGGACGACGACTTCCTGCTCTCGGAGGGCGGCTGCGAGCGCCACATCCGCGAGGCCTACCGGCGGGCCGGTACCCGCTTCACGCCCCGGCACCGCATCCGCGACCTGAACACCCTGATCGGCATGGTGCACGCGGGCGTCGGGGTCTCGGTGATGCCCGCACTGGCACTGACCATGCTCCCGGCCGACTGCGTGCTGGTCCCGATCCGGCCCGCCGTCCACCGGACGCTGTCGCTGACCGGGCCGACCGGCCGCCCGTGGGCCCCCGCGGTCAGCGGACTGCTGGCGGGGGTGGGCGCGGACACCGCCGTCGGGGCCTGAGCCCCCGGCGCCGGGCGCTCAGCTCCATCCGTCCGGCGGCAGCCAGGGCGGTCCGGGCTGGTCCCACCGGGCGACGAACCGGGCGACGACGGCGCGCAGTTGACGGGCGTGCTGGGGCGACAGCGCGAGCATCACCGCCTCCAGCAGGTCCCGGTCGTCCCACGGGCAACCGCAGCAGAACCAGTACAGGTCGCGCTCCGCGCAGTCCTCCCACAACCGGCGCTCGGGACGGTGGACGTACGCCCGCCACCGGCGCAGTCGGGCTTGACCCTTTTGGGGTTGACCCCCCTTCCCCACAGGTCTATACCAGTGAGGACCTTCGGCAACCACCCACTGCCGACGGTCCGTTCGGCCGCCGCGCCACCCCCACACCCGGCGCGACCAGGCCGGCCTCCCCCACTGCCGTTTCCTGGAAAGGCTTCCGATGGAACGCGCTCTTCCCTCGCATTCCCACCGGCACACCGCACCTCGCCCCGCCCGTCGCCCCGCCCCCGGGCGCCGCGCCGCGCTCGCCCTGGCCGCCGCGCTCGGCCTGGTCGCCGGCGGCGTCGCCGCCCTGGCCGGCACCGGCTCCGCCTCCGCGGACACCACCGGCACCACCGCCGCCGGAGGGCTCGGCAGCAACTGGTACGCCTCGGCGCCGTACCTGATGCCCGAGGACAACAGCCCGCCGGACGCCACCGCCGTCATGGACGCCACCGGCCAGAAGGCCTTCCAGCTGGCGTTCATCCTGGCCCAGGGCAACAGCTGTTCGCCCGCCTGGGGCGGCACCTCCTCGATCGACACCGACACCACCATGCCGAGCGTCATCCAGACCGTGCGCGGCAAGGGCGGGGACGTCTCGGTGTCGGTCGGCGGGTACGGCGGCACCAAGCTGGGCCAGGTCTGCGGCACCCCCGAGGCGACCGCCGCCGGCTACCAGAAGGTGATCACCAAGTACGGCCTCAAGGCGATCGACTTCGACCTGGAGGAGCCGGAGTACGAGAACACCGCGGCCATCCACAACGAGATCGGCGCGGCCCGGATCCTCCAGCAGAACAACCCCGGCCTGTACGTCTCGATCACCACCGCGGGCACCAACGCGGGCACCGGCTGGTTCGGCACCCAGATGCTCAACGAGGCCAAGTCGCAGGGCTTCACGCCGGACAACTACTCGATCATGCCGTTCGACGGCGGCTTCAGCGGCGCCGCGGCGCAGACCGACGCGCTGGTGAAGTTCAACCAGATCCTGCAGAGCACCTTCGGCTGGAACGAGGCCACCGCGTACGCTCACGAGGGCGTGTCGATGATGAACGGCCGCACCGACGCCGCCGAGTACTTCCACCAGTCCGACTTCCAGACCGTGCTGGACTTCGCCACCGCGCACGGCCTGGCCCGGTACACCTACTGGTCGGTCAACCGGGACCGCCAGTGCGCGGGCAATGTCGACCCGGGGCTGTCCGGCTCCTGCTCCAGCGTGGCGCAGAACGACTGGGACTTCACCAAGTACACGGTGAAGTTCGCCGGGGCGACCCCGCCCACCACGCCACCCACGACGCCGCCGACCACCCCGCCCACGACTCCTCCGACCACCCCCGGCAGTTGCACCGCCCCGGCGTGGAGCGCGAGCACCACGTACACCGGCGGCGCCAAGGTCTCGTACAACGGGCACAACTACCACGCCAAGTGGTGGACGCTGAACGAAGTGCCGAGCGCCGCCGGCCAGTGGGGCGTCTGGGCCGACGACGGGCCCTGCTGAGCGAACCACCCCGGTGCGGCGCGGAGGCCGCATCCCGCTGAGGCCCGTGCCCCGCCGTCACCGGAGGGGCACGGGCCTCAGCGGGATGCGGGGCCTCGGCGGGGCACCGCGCAGGTCACGGGCACCGCGCAAGTCACGGGCACACGCAAGTCACGGGCACAGCGCAGGTCACTCCCCGGCGAACCGCTCCCGCAGCTCCACCAGCACCTCCGCCGCCTCCGGCAGCCCGGCCGCCTCGCAGCGCGCGATGCCGGCGGTCAGCCGGGCCACCGCTGCCTCGGTGCGACCGAGATCGCTGCCCTCGATCAGCGCGGCCAGCCGGACCGACTCCGCCCGCGGCGACTCGGCCAGCTCGCCGCCCGCCTCGTACTCCGGGACGGCCCGCTCGGCCTCGGCCAGCGCCTCCTCGTACCGCCCCGCGACGGCCAGCGAGCGCGCCCGCTCGTAGTGCGAACCACCGCGCAGGTACCAGGAGTTGTACTCCTCGCCGGCCAGTTCGGCCGCCTCTCCGACCGCGTCCGCCTCGGCCAGCAGGGCGAGCGCCGCCGCCAGCCCCTCCGCGCCCTGCTCCCGCATCGTCATCCGGGCCAGCTCCCGCAGGGTGGCCGCCAGCTGGTCCACCTGCGGGGCCTTGCCGTGCGCCTCGCGGGCGCGGGCCAGCGCCGCCTCGGCGGCGTCCCGGCGCTCCGCCCGGGCGAGCGCCAGGGTCGCCTCGCAGGCGACCATGGTGTGGGTCTCCTGGTCCTCCCAGCCGGCCACCAGGTCGGCCAGCCGCAGGTACTCCTCGGCGGCGTCCCGGTGCTCCTCCAGCTCGGACAGCCCCCGGGCGAGGTCCAGCCGGGCCTGGGCGAGCATCCGCACGTCCAGCCGGGCCGCCGACGCGTCCAGCAGCACCGACTCCAGCACGGCCACCGCGTCCGCCGCCCGCCCGGTGTCGCGCAGCACGTCGGCCAGCTGCATGCGCACCCGGGCGGCCTCCTCGACCGCCTCGGCGCCCTTGCGGTCGTAGCGCGCGGCCGCCTCCGACAGCGCGCGGACGGCGCCGCCGAGGTCCCCCGTCTGGAGGCAGCCGTGGCCGAGCATCATGTACGTCGGCGCGTACGGGTAGGAGTCGTCGCCCCAGCGCACGGCCTCGGCCAGCGCCCGGTGGAACACCTCGACCGCCTGGCCCGGCTCGCGGCCCTGCAGCAGCACCTGGCCCAGCAGGCCGAGCACCCTCGGGGTGTGCCAGGGCAGCTCGGCGGCGTCCAACTGGGCCAGCACTTCGCGCAGTTCGGCCTCCGACTCGGCCAGCAGGCCCTTCCGGGCGGCGGCGTCGGCGGTGTACTGCCGGGAGGTGGCGGCCCGCCGCTCGGAGCCGAGCTCCACGGCCGTGCGCCGGTAGGCCCCGACCACCGCCTCGAAGCGTTCGGCCACCTCGTCGGCGGGCTCGGGCAGCGTCTCGACCAGGTCGTGGTGGGCGGCGTAGGCGCGGGTCTGCAGCACGATCAGGTAGTCGTCGTCGGTCAGTTCGCCGCCGGCGCGCAGCTCCTCGGCCCGCGCCAGCGCCGCGTCGAGCGCCGCCCAGTCGGCCCGCCGGCCGCTGTGCCCGCTGTCCGCATCCGCGTCCGCGTCCGCGCTGCGACCCGCGCCGCCGTCGCTCTCGTCGTCCAGGTCCGCGATGAGGGTCCGGGCACGGCACATCAGCGCCGACCCGGCCAGTCCCGCCTCCTCGAACAGCTCGGCGGCGGCCAGCAGCCCGGCCTTGCCCTCGGCGTACGCGTCCCGCTGGAGCGCCTCGTGGGCGCGCTGCTCGGCGAGTTCGGCGCGCAGCCGCTCGGGGCCGCCCAGCTCGGCGCTCCGCGGGTGGACGAAGTCCGCGGCCCCAGCGCGTTCGGCGGCCCGCTTCCAGAGCCGGTCGGCGTCCGGGTGGCCGAGCACCTCCAGCTCGCGGGCCCGCAGCACCAGGGCGGTGAAGTCCTCCGGCTCCGGCTCGACCGTCCGGCGCGGCGCGGGCGCGACGGCCGGGGCGTCGGACAGCCCCGGCGCGGCCACGGCCCGCACACCCAGTGCCAGCGGCTCGGCGAGCAGCGGCTCGACGGCCAGCCGGGCGCGCCGCTCGGCGCCGACCGCGCCGGTGCCGTTGCGGGCGTCGAAGCGTGCGGCCAGCGCGTCGGCCTCGGTGCGAACGTGGGCCAGCAGGGAGTCCACCGTCCAGGTGGCGCCCGCCGGGCCGCTGACCGCGAGTTCGCCGTGGCCGGCCCGGGCGAGCAGGGCGACCAGCACCTCGACGCCGGTCAGGAAGCCCAGCCGGGCGGCGGGTTCGCCGGTGACCGCGAACAGGTCCCGGTTCTCGGCGAGCAGCTCCAGGCCGCGCGGCTCGTTGCCGGACAGCGCGCAGAACTCGATGTGCAGGCCGACGGCGTTCAGCATCGAGGCCTTGCCCCGGGCGTAGCGGTAGCCGGAGAGGTGGCCGGAGCGGGCCTCGTCCAACCGGCCCCGGCGCAGCTGCGCGAGCAGGGCGGTGGCCTGGCTGAGGTAGGGCTCCTGCTCGCAGCCGCTGCGGCCGTCCAGCACCGGGGCGATCACCTCCAGCGCCCGGGCGTCGTCCCCGGCGGCGATGAAGTGCCGGGCGCGGGCGCGGGTCTCGCAGGCGTGGCAGTCGCTCAGCTCGGAGCGCGGGCGGGCCGCCCACAGCTCGTAGGCGTCCTGCACGTCGATGCCGGTCTGCACGGCCAGGTGGTAGCGCTGGGCGTAGTACGGCTGGAGGTCGTGGCCGGCCGTGCGGTAGCGGTCGCGCAGCTCGGTGTGCCAGCGCCGGACCGCCGCGAGCGGGACGTCCGGGGTGTCCTTGAGCGCGTCGGCGACCCACTTGAAGCGCCAGAGCACCTGGCGCCGGGCCCATTCGCCGAAGCCGTCCGGGTCGGTGTCCCAGAGCTTGAGGATGCGGGCGAAGACGACCGGGCTCTTGCTGCGCTCGCCGTCGTACTCGTAGGCCTCCATCAGTTCCAGCAGGGCCATCGAGCGGATCCCGGTGTCCTCGAACTGCTCGGCGGCGTCGACGAGTTCCTCGGCCGTGACGGTCCTGGTCCGGCCGTACGGGCGGGCGTCGTTCTCGCGCAGCGCGGCCATCACCGCGTCGGGGGTGTCCAGCATCACGCCTCCTTGTCGCCTTCGGGGGTGCCCGCCGCCTCGTGGCCGAGCATGGCGTGGTCCAGCAGGCTGATGAACGAGCGGTTGAGCAGGGCGGACTCGCTGGCCTTGAGCGGGCGGCGGGTCATCAGCACGGCCTGCCCGTACAGCGCCTCGACGGCGGTGACGGCCAGCTCGCGGCTGGTGACTGTGGCGGCGCGGCGCACCAGCGGGTTGAGGTGGTTGAGCACCAGTTGGGCGCGGGGCACCTCGGCGCGCAGCGAGCCGAGGATGTCCGCCCACAGCCCGTCGGCCTCGTCGGCGAGCTGGGCCCTGGTGCGCTCGTGCCGGGCCTCCCGGTTGTCGAGCAGCAGGGCGGGCGCGTTGGTCGGGTGGAAACTGCGCAGCGCGACGTCGCAGTCGAACCGGCCGACGACCTCGCGGGCGATCGCCAGGAAGGCGTTGGCGGCCAGCTCGACGGCCGGGTCCACGGTGTCCAGGTGCGCGGTGACGGTGCCCGGGTCGAGGTCGGAGACCGAGACGCCGGGCCGGATCTCGGGCAGCCGGTGGACCAGGTCGTGGTCGTAGGTGTAGCCGCCGTTGACCACGCCGAGCCCGGCCGCGGCGGCGATCGGGGCGACCTGGCGGAACTCCTCGACCGTACGGGTCACCAGCACCGTCGGGTGGCTGCGGGCGAACTCGTCCAGGGTGACGTTGCCGTCGGTGGTCTCGAACGGCAGCCAGGGCAGCATCATCCGCAGCAACTCGTCGTCGTAGCGGGCGAGTTCCTTGACGGCCAGGTGGTGGACGGACAGGAAGCGGTGCAGCAGCGCCGGGTCGCTCGCGGACAGGCCGGTCAGCCAGTCGCGGATCCGGGCGCCGAGCGCGTCCCGGACGGCGGCCAGCGTCTCGTCGGCGTACAGGCCCTCGCGGGAGGCGGTCGGGCGCAGCCCGTCGGTGTCGACGACGCAGCGGACGAAGAAGGCCCAGTCCGGCAGCAGTTCGTCGGCCTGGTCGGAGAGCAGCATGCCCTTGAGGTGCACCCGGTGGCCGTTGCGGCGCGAGGGCGGGGCGGCGTCCGGCAGCACGTACGCGACGCCGCGCAGGCCGACCAGCGGCAGGTCCAGCTCGATGGTGTCGAGCGGGGTGAAGTCGAAGGCGGCGCGGCAGTACTCGGTGAGCGCGTCGCGCCTGGCCAGCGGGGAGGCGTGGCGCTCGGCCCACGGCGGGGTGCGGTTGACCCGGTGCTCGGTGCCGGCGGCGTCGATCACCGTGACGTCGTGGCGCAGCAGGCTGCCGAAGTCCCGGGCGAGGGTGAGGACCCGGCCGGGGCGGGTCCACTCGGCGGCGTCGGCGCGCGGGGCCAGCGTGACGGTGGTGCCCGGCTCGGGCTTGGCCGAGGCGGGCAGCGTGCGGATGGTGTAGCTGCCGTCGGAGCTGCCGCGCCACTCGATCACCGGGGCGTCCGGGGCGGCGGCGGAGCGGGTGACCACGGTGATCTCGTCGGCGACCACGAAGCAGGCGAGCAGGCCGATGCCGAACTGGCCGATGAAATCGCCGCGGGCCTTGGCCAGCCCGGCGCCGTCGAACCGGCCGTCGGCGTCGCGCTTGGAGCTGCGGCCGATCGTGGCGAGGAAGGTGTGGACGTCCTTCTCCGTCAGGCCGACGCCGGTGTCGGTGACGGACAGCTCGTCGTCGGCGCGGACGGTGATCCTGGCCGGAGCCTCCGGGTCGAGGGCGCGGCGGGCGGAGATCGCGTCCACCGCGTTCTGCAGCAGCTCGCGCAGGTAGACCCGCGGGCTGGAGTAGAGGTGGTGGGAGAGCAGGTCCACCAGACCGCGCAGGTCCACCTGGAAGGTGTGCGCACTCGTCGGGTTGTCGGTAGGGGACACCGGAGGCTCTTTCGATCGCGGGGTGGATGACGGTGGTGGGGTGTGGGTGCGGGTGCGGGTGCGGGTCGGTACCGGCACCGGCACCGGTCGGCGCCGGGCGGCGCCGGCACGCCTCAGCGCCAGTACGAGGTGCAGCGGTCGCGGTGGGCGCGGAAGGCCTTGACCGGATTGCCCGACAGGTAGTGCCAGGGCGATTCGGTCACGAAGCCGTCCAGCGCCTCGAACAGCAGGCGCGCGGTCTTCGGCTGGTCGGCGAGGGAGAAGGCCATCGCGAAGGTGTTGAAGGCGCCCTGCCAGCCGCGCGCCGGCACGAAGGCCGGGTGCAGGACGGACCGGAAGGCCGCCTCCTGCAGCCCGGCCACCACGGCCGGACTGGTCAGGTAGGCGCCGTCCTCGCCGTCCGGGAGGGCCAGCCAGTGCTCCAGGTGCGCGACCGCGACCAGCTCACCGAGGCGGCTGCCCTCCGGGGCGGCGAGCATCACGGAGCGGGCGAACTCGTGCATCTCCTCGTGCGAACCGCCCCACTTGGCGCTCAGCTGCTGCAGCCTGACCCAGTGCGAGGCGGAGTTCCCGGGCGCCCGGCGCACCGCGGCCTCGAAGCGGCTGGTGGCGACCTCCGGGCCGAGCGAGGCCCCGAGGGCGCTGGTCTGCAGGAACCGCCAGGGGGCGTGCCAGGACGGCTCGCGCTCGGCGACCTCCAGCAGTTGCTCCTCGGCGACCTCCAGCCGCTCGTGGAACACCTTCCACCGCTCCTCGGTGACGTCCTTGGCCCGGGCACCCGTCCGGGCCTCCCAGCCCCAGTCGATGTGCCGGGCACCGGACAGCAACAGCAGCAGCGTGTCGTCCGGGGTGTCGGCCAGCGCGCGGGACGTCCACTGCTCGACCCGGGGCACGTCGGCTATCGCCCCGACCAGGAAGGTCAGGTCCTCGCCCTCGGCGGCGGCGAGCGCGGGGCGCAGCGCGGCCCAGTCCCCGTCGGCGGCCTGGCGGAGCGCCAGACGCACCGACTCGTCCCCGTACGCCGGGTCGAGCCGCGGCTCGGCAGCACCGGCCGGCGCGGCCGATCCGGCTCCCCGTCGGCCGAACCCGAACCCGAACCCGCGCCGCTCGGCCCGGTCCTCCGCGCCCTCCCCGCCGGAGCGGCGTCGGAACAGCGGCATGTCTGGCCCCCTCGAACGTCATCAGTATCTTTCGCATGGCCGCACTATGGCCACGAGATAGGTACATATCACGGTCGACCGACATCCGTTTGCCCAGCCCAGCGCCCCGCCCGTGCGGGGAGGGGTCCCTCAGCCCACGCCCGGCCCGGCGTCCGGTGCCTTCCCGGCCTGGGCCTGCTCGATCCGCTTGACCAGCATCACCGCGAACTTCCGGGTCGCGGCCACGTCCACCGGACCGCCCTCGCTGGTCACGCTCGCCACCACGGTGCCCGAGCGCACCACGATGCCGACGCCCTCGCCCTCGGCCAGCGGCCCCTGGAAGGTCTGGCTCTCGCTGCCCAGCACCGGGGTGTCGATCTTCTTGAACGGCCCGGCGGCGTACGAGGCGTAGCTCTCCTTCAGCCGCTGCGCCGCCGCGTCCCGGCTGGGCAGGGTGTCCACCAAGAAGCGGACCACCACGTCCCCCGAGGAGAACCGGACCGACCCGCTGAGCGGCTTTCCGGCGCAGGAGGCAGCGGCGGCACCGGTGCAGGTGACCTTGTGGTCGGCCGTGTCGACCTTCCGCTTCTCCTCCTCCCAGCCGACCATCGCCTTGGCGTCCGGCAGCACCTGCCCGACCACCTTGTCGTCCAGCAGCGCCACCTCCAGGTCCCCGCGCGGCACCTCCACCGCGGCCGGGGCCGGTGCGGAGGCAGGCGCCGAACCCGCCCCGGGCGCCCCGGCGTCCGACCCGCTCGGTGCGGGAGCGGGCGCAGCCGCGGACGCGGACGCCCCGGCCGTACCCGTCGACGCCGCCGCCGGACCCGACGCGGACGAACCCGCGGCCGCCGCCCCACCGACCCCCTTCGACGCCCCGGAGGAGCACCCGGCCAGCACGCCCGTCAGCACCCCCGCCGCCGCCACCGCGGCAAGCACCCGCCGACCACTCATCCCCGTCGCCCTCCCTAGACCTGTCAGTGATCCCTCAAGATAGCGACCGCCCCTACTGCCGCTTCACCCCGGACGGCGACTGAACCACGACGGAACTGACTCCGGCAGGTGGCGGAGCCTCGAACAGGTCAGCTGGCCAGTTCACCAGCAGCGTTTCCCTCCATCGACCGGATATCTCGAGAACCGGTTGACTGCGCAGGTATCGAGTTGGTCAAATCAGCCTCGGCATATGCTCTGGTTCAAGGTGGGGAAAGACCGCGTGGCGCTCGACAGTCCGAAGCTCAGGGACGTCCTCGCGGACGTCGCGTCCGGAACACTGCAACTCCCGGACTTCCAACGCGAGTGGAAGTGGGACGACGACCGGATTCGGGCGATCATCGCGACGGTGACGCTCGACTACCCACTCGGCGTGGTGATGACGCTGGAAACCGGTGGAGCCTCACCGTTCCGCGCGCGGACCCTCACAGGCGCGGGCTCCGAGCAGGACCGGCCCCCTCAGCTCCTGCTCCTGGACGGGCAACAGCGTCTGACCTCCCTGTTCCAGGCTCTGTACCTCGATGCGCCGGTGAAGACGGTCGACACCCGCGGCAAGTCGATCGATCGTTGGTACTACGTCAGCATCGCCAAGGCTGTCGGCGCCTCCGCTGACCGCGACGAGGCTATCGTGTCCGTCCCGGAGAACAAGCTCCTGCGGGCCGAGTTCGCCCGTGGCGCTTCGCTCGATCTCACCACCGTCGAGGGCGAGTGCGCGGCGGGCCTGTTCCCACTCCACTTCGTCTTCGACATCCAGCGGGTGAACGCCTGGAAGAGGACGTTCGTCAAGGCGGATGAACGGAACTGGGACCTCTGGTCGGAGTTCGAGGAGCGCGTCCTCGAGAAGATCCGGTCGTTCCAGGTCCCCATGATCCGGCTATCCGCGTCCACCTCGATGGACGCCGTCTGTGCCGTGTTCGAACGCGTCAACACCGGGGGCGTACCGCTGAACGTCTTCGAGCTGTTGACCGCCACCTATGCGGGGGACCGCAGCTTCACGGCCGAGTCCGGCGACTACTACCAGCTCCCTGTCGTCTGGCAGAAGATCAAGCAGGAACTGGCCGCCCGGTTCCCGGTGTTCGGCCGTCTGGACCAGGGCGTCGAAGATGGCCTGAGCAGCAGTGACTTCCTGCAGGCCGTCGCACTGGTCCGGACGTGGGAGCGCAAGCTGGCACGTCCGGGGGCTGCGGTGTCGTGCAAGCGCCGTGACCTCCTGGACCTTCCGCTCGCCGACTTCGACCGTCTGGCACCGAAGTTGGCCGAGGCGTTCGCCTGGGTCGGTGACTTCCTCCAGCAGCAGTGCATCGTTCGTGCGGCCGATCTTCCCTACCGGACGCAACTCGTTCCGCTGGCCGCCGTCCGCGCGATCCTCGGGGAGGAGACCGACGGTCTCACCGCCGAGGAAATGATCACTCAGTGGTACTGGTGCGGCGTCCTCGGGGAGATGTACGGAGGCTCGACCGAAACGCGCTTCACCAAGGACGTGGAGCAGCTCGTCGGGTGGATCCGCCGCACCGGCGACGTTCCGGACACGGTCAACGACGCCTACTTCTTCCCCGATCGTCTGGACACGCTCACCACCCGACACAGTGCGGCCTACAAGGGGATCTACGCCCTCCTCATCAAGCAGGGCGCGGTGGACTGGCACTACACCGGCGCACCGATCAGTCCCGCCCTCATGGATGAACACTGGGTGGGCGTCCGGCAGATCTTCCCGAAGGCGTGGACCGAGAAGGAATTCGGACAGAAATTCCCGGCGGGCTCCATCGTGAACAAGACGCCTCTGTCGTACCGCGCTTCCCGGAACATGTCCGGACCGCCGGCAACCTACCTTCCGTCACTGGTCACGGCCTCGGACATGCGGCCCGAGTGGTTCGACGACGTCATCGCAACCCACCTCATCGATCCCGATGCCCTGCACGCCAATGACTACGAGCGCTTCTACCTCGACCGCTCCAAGCAGCTGGTGGAGCTGGTCCAGGGCGCCATGGGCAAGCGGACCGCACTGCGTGGCGCTGCGGACGGCGGCGAGTGATGCCCGCCAAGCCCTCCCCGCAGGACCTTCTGTCGCTCAAGGGCGTGCGGATTCCCGTCCAGCACGTCCTGGACCTGTTCGGTGTACGTGTCCGTAACCACCAGAGCGTGCACCTGATCTCGCAATCCCTGGCCGATGTCGGCCTGGCCACCATCCCGGACTTCGCCATCTGCCACCACCGCGGCGACGTCGACGTCGTCGAACTGGCCGCGGTCGTCGTCAACGATGTCGACCCCGAGGCCGACGACGCACACGAGCCGTTGCCCTCGCAAGCCCTGCCACAGCGCCTGCACATCGGGGATCTGGCCTGCGCTCGCAACGGGGTCGCCAGCGTGGGACTGAGCGCCTCGCCCGCCCAGGCGACCTACCTGATGCGCACTCACGGGTACTCCCAGGTCCCGGTCACCACGGGCATGGCCACCCTGCACGGCGTGGTCACCTGGCACTCGGTGGCAAAGATGTACGAGACCGGCAGAACACCCACACTCGAGAACGCCATGCAGAAGGACTCCCCACCGGTCGTAGACGTACGCCAGGAGTTCTTCGGGTGCCTCCCCGCAATCAAAGAGCACGGCTATGTCCTGGTCCGCGGCGAGGACGGTTGCCTTTCCGGCATCGTGACCGCGAAGGACGTCACCGAGCGCTTCGAGGGGGCAGCGCGCCCCTTTTTCCTCATCGGGGAGATCGAATCCCTGCTCCGCCGTGGCCTGGGTGCAGCGCTCGAGCAAGAGGCGATCAAGGCTGTCCAGACCAACAAGAAGGTCGACGAGCGGTCCGGGCTGATCACGGACCTGATGTTCGGCGACTACATCAAGCTCCTCGACGGCACCCAGACGAAGCAGTCGATGGCGGCGAGCGCGGACGTGAACTGGGTCACCCTCGGCTGGACGGCGATGGACAGGACACAGTTCGTCCACCACCTGAAGCGGGTGAAGGACATCCGCAACCGAATCGCCCACTTCAGCGAGAAGCCGCTGCCCGGCGACATGCTCACCGAACTCACCTCGTTCACCAAGCTGCTCCGCGACTTCGTCTCCTGACCTCGCAGGCAGCGGCGCCGGGGCCGTCTCGCGTCCCCTCCCAGCCCCGCTCGTCTTCCGTACGAGTCCTACACGGACTACCGTCACCCGCTACCATCGTCCGGGTGATCCGGCTGCTGAGCAGCAACGAAGCACAATGCGAAAAGAAGCGGTGAGGGCGCATGCGGGACGGCCGGTGGGTAACGGTCACCGACTCGGAGTTCCAGCACGAGCGCCGCGGCCTGGAAGCGATCCGGGAGAAACTGCCGAACGCCGATCCGTGGCGGGCGTGGTCCAATTTCACCTTCACCGCCAACACCGGGCACGTCCGCGAGGTGGACCTACTGGTCGTGGCCCCGGGTGGGGTCTACCTGATCGAGCTGAAGGACTGGCACGGCTCGATCGAGTCCCGTAACGGCACCTGGCTGCAGACCCAGCCCAGCGGGCGCCAGGTTCCCCATGGGAACCCTCTCCATCTGGCGAACAAGAAGGCCAAGGAGCTGGCCGGACTGCTCACCCAGAACGGCCGGCGGGTCTGGGTCTCGGAGGTGGTCTGCTTCACCGATGCCTCGCTGCGGCAGCGACTGGCGCCCTCCGACCAACACGGTGTCTACACCGTCGACCAGGTGGTCGACATGCTTCAGCAGCCTCCCCGAGACGAACGGCGGCGGGTCGACGCCATCGCCTCCCGCGAGATCAAGGCTGCCCTGGAGAAGGTCGGCATCGCGCGGAGCGACGCCGAGTACAAGGTCGGCCCGTATCTGCTGAACCGCAAGTCCTTCGATTCCGGCCCCACCTGGGCCGACTATCTGGCCCGCCACAGCGAGCTCCCGGAAGCCGCCCGGGTCCGGATCTACCTGCGTGAACGAGGCTCCGACTCCGGCCTCCGGGCCTCGGTCGAACGCGCTGCCCTGCGCGAGGCCGCCGTGCTGCGGCGCTTCCGGCACCCAGGTGTAGTACAGCTGCGCCAGTACGATTCGTCCGGGCATTCGGCGGGCCCCGCGCTGATCTTCGATTACGACCCGCGGACCCTTCGGCTCGACGAGTACCTGGTGCAGTACGGGGCCAAGCTCGACATCCTGACCAGGATGTCGCTGGTGCGCCAGCTCGCCGAGACCATGCGCTCCGGGCACAGCAACCGGATCTACCACCGCACCCTCGCAGCCAGGGCCATCCACGTCGTCCCGCGCGGGCGCGGCCGCACCGCGGGCTCGGACGGCGAGGAGTCGGGCTGGCTCAACCCACGGCTACAGATCTCCGATTGGCAGGTCGCGGTCCAGCGGTCCTCCGGTGACAGCGCGGAGGGCAGCCCCCGGCTGGCCCCGACGGCGCTCTCACAGGCAGGAGCGCACGTGGCCGAGGCCGCCGACCCCTACCTCGCCCCCGAGCTCACGGCCCTCAGCCCCGACCCGATCATGCTCGACGTCTACGGCCTCGGGGTACTCACCTACCTACTGGCGACCCTGCAGCCCCCAGCCGCGAGCCAGGCCGAGCTGGTCGCCCGACTGGAGGCCGGCGAGGGCCTACGACCGAGCGCGGTCGTCGACGGCCTCTCGGAGGACATCGACGACCTGGTCCAGGCCGCGACCGCCTACAAACCCGAGCAGCGGCTCGCCTCGGTCGACGAGTTCCTGGAGATGCTGGAGTTCGTCGAGGACTCCCTGACGGCGCCGGCCGTGGAGGCCGTCGCGGTAACCGAACCCGCCGAGCGGCCGGAGAAGGATCCGCTGGACGCGGTGGCGGGCGACGTCCTGGCCAGCCGCTGGGACGTCCGTCGGCGGCTGGGCACCGGATCCACCAGCCGGGCCTTCCTCGTCCGGGACCTTCAGGCCGACCCACAGGCCCGGCGCTCCAAGGCCCTGTGCGTACTGAAGGTCGCACTGAGTGACAGCCGTGGCGAGGTGCTGGCCCACGAGGCCGAGGTCATGGGCCGGCTCCGCCCCGACTCCCGGATCATCCGACTGGTCGAACCGGAACCGCTCTCCATCGGCGGCCGGACCGTACTCGTCCTCGAGTACGTCGGAGACGAACGTGAGGACGAGGGCACAACCTCGGAGGTCAGGACCCGGCGGCGCGAGGAGACGGTTGCCCGGCAATTGCGCGAGCGAGGGCGTCTGCTGGTCGACCAGCTGGAAGCCTACGGCGACTACCTCTTCGGCGCAGTGGACTTCCTCGAGGGCGAGGGCGTCTGGCACCGGGACATCAAGCCGGACAACATCGCGATCCGCGTCCGCCCCAACCGGACCCGCGAGCTGGTGCTGATCGACTTCTCGCTGGCCGGATACCGGGTGCAGGACACCAGCGCCGGCACCGACGGCTACCTCGACCCGTTCATCGGGACGCTCACGCGCTCGGTCTACGACGCGCACGCCGAGCGGTACGCCGTAGCGGCGACCCTGCACGAGATGGCCTCGGGCGAGCTCCCGGTCTGGGGCGGTGGTCGGGTGTCCGCACGCCAGACCGATCCGGAAAAGGAGCCGTACCCGACGATCGCCGTCGAGGCGTTCGACCCGGCGGTCCGCGAAGGGCTCAAGGCCTTCTTCCTCAAAGCGCTGCACCGGGACGCGTCCCAGCGGTTCCCCGAGCTCAAGCCGATGCGGGACGCCTGGAAGAAGATCTTCCTCCAGCTTGAAACGGTGAAACCGAGCTCGGGGCGCACCCGCCACACCGCCGCCGATCAGGCGCCGGGCGGGACGCCTGCCGAGACTGCCGTACCAGTCATCGACGATGCCGAACCTGAGCACGCCGATCGACTGCGCGACCAGCTGGCCACCGAGGCCAACCGGCAGACAGCGATCTCTGCGGCCGGACTGAGCCCGGCTGCAGAGTCCTTCGTGTTCGGCCTCGGGGTGAACACCGTCGGCGAACTGCTGGACCTCAGCCAGCGGCAACTGGTCAACGCAAAGGGCCTCGGCCCCAAGACCCGTGGTGAGGTCCTCGGCCGCATCAAGGAGTGGCGCCGCAATCTTGCCGAGGAACCGGCCGGCCCGCTCACTCCGGAAGGCCGCAAGGCCGCGAAGGAGGAGCTGGCGGAGCTCTCGGTGGTCGAGCAGGCCGCCGTCGACGCGCTGGCGACGGGCGGTGCTGCGGGTGGGCTGTCCACGCGAACCCTGCGGACGGTCAGCCTGGACACCCTGGCGACGATCTTCGTGCCGGTGCTCAAGAAGGACGGCAGCAACGAGAACGAGGTCGAGACGGTCCGCTTGCTGCTGCGTCTGCCCGACCAGGCCGGTGTTCTCCCGGCCATCGGCGTCTGGCCCAAGCAGAAGGACGTCGCAGAGGCTCGCAACCTCACCGCGGGCCGCATCCCTCAGATCTTGAAGACGCAGCGCACCCGCTGGAGCAAGAACGCGGCGGTCCAGGTGCTGCGCGGCGAGATCCTGGAACTGCTGCACGCGCTGGGTCGAATCGCCTCGGTGGCGGAGATCGCCGATGCACTCGCCGTACGACGCGGCACGCGGCTCCAGGAACGCGGACATCGCAGGGCTCTGGGCCTCGCTGCTGTACGGGCCGTCCTCGAGATCGAACAGCTCGACCCGGCGGCAGCCCAGTTCAGGCACGTCGCCAACCGCGACGCGGCCGACGAGGGCATGGGCGCCGGGCTGCTGGCGCTGGAGGTCAGCGAGGACGACTCCCCCGACACCCCGTCGGCGCCCGGGCTGCTGGACTACGCGCAACGGCTAGGCAAGGTCGCCGACCGGCTCGCCAAGCTCGACACCCTGCCGACGGCGGCTAACGTGCTGGCCGAACTGGGCGCCGTTGCCCCACCGAACGGCGTGGTGGAGTGGGACGAGCGGCGGACGGTGGAGCTGGCCGCGGCGGCGTCGCGGAATGCGGCCGCTACACCCCGACTCGAGATCTACCCGCGCGATTTGTTGCTGGTCCGGGCTCTTCGGCTCACCCAGGCCGGGCTGGTCCGGATCACGCCCGGTGTGCCGGAAGGGCAGCAGCCCGGGCTGACCTGGGAAGACGTGCACGAGCGCGTCCGGGCCCGGTTCCCCGAGCTGCTGGACGGGAACGGCGGGCACTCGTTGCCCACCGGCGGTCCGCTGACGAAGGCACTGCGGGACGCCGGCTTCGATCTGGTCCTCTCGCTGCGCGAGGGCACGCGGACCATGCGCTACCTGCCGCGGCGGGTGGATGGTGGCTCCAGCTACCTCACGTCCGGTGCCGGCCGGCGGACCACGCGTATCTCGGCTATCACCCGGTACGACGACGACCCGCTGCTGGCAGGGGCCATGCAGGCGGAGGAGCGGCTGCTCTCGTCGGCACGGCGCGACGGCTTCCGGGCGTTGACCGTGCGGACCGGGCTCGCCCGGGAGGCGGCGAGTGAGCTGACCGGGGACGGTGGCGGGAGCAGGTTCGGCGCCGAGGCGGTGTCGGTGGCGGAGCTGCTGATCGCTGCCCTGCATGAGCTTGTCGACCCCCGGCCGAAGCCCACCTGGGAGACCATCCTGCGCGCCGACGGCGCGGAGCCGGGCACGCCGGCCGCGATGCGGTTCGGCGAGTACGTGCGGACGGCGTGGGGGGCGGTCGAGCCGAGGATCGGCGAGCTGGTGTCGGCGGAGGGGCCAGGGCGGCCTGTGCTGCTCGTCGACGGCGGGGTGTTCGCCCGGTACGACGCCATGGCAGTGCTGGACCGGCTCGCGGGGCGTTCACGGAACGGCGGGCGGGGGCTGTGGCTGCTCTGCCCACAGAGCGACCCGGCGCGTGATCCCCGGCTGGGGACGACGGCCGTGCCCTACCAGGCGGGTCTGGGAGAATGGATCGAGCTTCCGGATTCGTGGGTCAACAACGCCCACCGAGCCGGCGAGAGTGGAGAGGCGACGAAGTGATCGACCGCAAGGCCCTGTTGGCGGATCTGATCAAGCAGGTCAAGGCGGTCGAAACCGACCTCGACAGCCAGGTCAAGGCGGTCGAGGAGGTACGGGTCAAGCTGCGCGGCGAGTACGACCTGGCGCGGAAGCTCGGGCGTACGGCGGCGACGTGGAACTCGTGGTTGGACGAGCGCATCACGCAGGTCGCGGTGGCGTGGGTGCTCGGGACTGTGTTCGTGCGGTTCTGCGAGGACAACGAACTGATCCCGGAGCCGTATCTGACCGGGGCGTCTGACGAGCGGCGTGACCTCGCGCTCGAGCGGTACGCGGCGTATGTCGATGAGGATGCCGACCCCACGTATCGCGGGTGGCTGGAGCGGGCATTCGCTGAGCTGGGAGCGGGGCAGGCCGGTAAGCTGCTGTTCGACCGGCGGCACAACCCGCTGTTCCAAATTCCGCTCTCTCATGATGGTGCGCGGACGCTGGTCGAGTTCTGGCGCGAGCGAGACGAGGCCGGTGTCCTGGTCCATGACTTCACGGACAAGCTGAACGAGGACGGGACAGAGGGGTGGGACACCCGCTTCCTCGGCGATCTGTACCAGGACCTGTCTGAGGCGGCGCGAAAGACGTACGCGCTGCTGCAGACCCCGGAGTTCGTGGAGGAGTTCATCCTCGACCGAGCGATGGACCCGGCTGTACGGGAGTTCGGGTACGAGGGTCTGAAGATGATCGACCCCACGTGCGGGTCGGGCCACTTCGTACTGGGCGCGTTCCGGCGCCTGGTGAAGTTGTGGGCCGAGCGCCAGCCTGGGCGCGACCGGTACGAGCGCGTGCGGGCTGCGCTCGATTCGGTGCACGGCGTAGACATCAACCCGTTCGCGGTAGCCATCGCGCGTTTCCGCTTGCTAGTGGCGGCCATGGCAGCGGCACAGGTACGGACGCTGACCGAAGCCGGGAAGTACGACTGGCCCATTCACCTGGCTGTCGGCGACTCCCTCATCAAGGCGCGGCAGCTCGAGCTCACGCTACTGGGTGAGGAGTCAGACGATGAGCTGGCAGAATTCCACTATGCGACCGAGGACGTGCACGATCACCCGGGCATGCTGAATGAGGGCCGCTACCACGTGGTGGTGGGCAATCCGCCCTATATCACGGTCAAGGATAAGCAGCTCAATACACTGTATCGGGATCTATATGAATCATGCTCCCGGCAATACGCATTGTCAGTCCCCTTTGCCGAGCGATTCTTCCAGCTCGCCAAATCTTCCGACGCCGCCGGCAAGAAGAGCGGCTTCATTGGCCAGATCACCTCGAACTCATTCATGAAGCGCGAGTTCGGCCGCCCGCTCATCGAACACTTCTTCGGCCAGAAGGTTGAACTCACGGAGGTTATCGATACCGCAGGCGCATACATTCCGGGGCACGGAACGCCCACCGTGATTCTGATCGGGAGGAACCGGTCTGGATTGGCGCGTTCACAGACTGTCCGATCTGCGCTTGGCATCCAGGGCGAGCCGAAGGCCCCTCTGCGGGCAGCCGACGGGCTAGTCTGGCAGGCAATTATCAGCCAGATTGATAATCCCGGCTCCAATTCTCCGTGGATTAGCGTCGAAGATATTCCACGAACTCGTCTAGCCAGGTCTCCATGGAGCCTTTCCGGGGGCGGAAGCGCCGAGGTTTTCTCCCTTATCAATGACACATCCAGCGCCAAGCTGACCTCTCGGATCCGCCTCATTGGACGGTACACGCATACCGGGTCCGATGATAGCTACTTCGCATCTACGGGAACTTGGCAGAGGAGCAGAATCCTGCCGCAACACATCGTTCCGCTTGTCAGTGGCGACAATGTGCGCGATTGGAGCATTTCAACGGACGTTGAGTCGATCTTCCCCTACGGCGATGACTTGCGAGCAGAAATCGGAGACGACGTCACCCCAAGCCTCTGGCTCACCTATTCACTACTCAAGAATCGCCGAGAGCCCGGGGGTACACACGCAGAGATCGGACTGACCTGGTACGAGTGGAGCCGTTGGCATCCAGAGCGCTTCGCTACGCCGCTGGGAATTTCATTCCCGTTTGTGGCGACGCATAACCACTTCTCGCTAGACCGCGGCGGCAGGGTCTTCAATCGCCACGCCCCTGTAATCAAGTTGCAGGAAGGGGCAGGCGAAGAAGATTACCTTCAACTTCTTGGGGTACTTAATAGTTCCACTGCCTGCTTCTGGCTTAAGCAGGTTAGTCACGACAAGGGAAGCCAAGGAGTAAATGAGGGCTTCAAGTCGCAAGACTGGGAGCGCTTCTTTGAGTTCACTGGAACAAAAATCCAGGAGTTTCCTCTTCCGCCCTCATACCCGACTCTCCTCTCAGTAGCCCTCGATACGCTCTCCCAAGAGCTTGCCGCCACCAGCCCCGCCTCACTAACAGCAACCGGCACTTCACTGCCGACCGCCAATCAATTTAACAAGGCCAAGGGGGACTGGGAATCAATCCGTGCACGCATGATTTCCCTGCAGGAGGAGTTGGACTGGCGGGTCTACTCGCTCTACAAGTTGCACCCAGAAGACTTGAGCATTCCAGAGACTGATCTGCCTGAACTCGCCTTGGGTGAGAGAGCTTTTGAAATCGACCTGGCACGCCAGATCGAGAAGGGCAACTCCTCTGACGAGTGGTTCAAGCGTCATGGCTCTACCCCAATTACCGAGCTACCTGCCCACTGGCCCGACGCATACAAGGCTGTCGTCCAAAAACGCATTGAAGCCGTCTCAACCTCCCGTGCCATCGGCATGATCGAGCGACCTGAGTACAAGCGCCGCTGGGCTACCGAAGGATGGGACACCCTCCAGGAAAAGGCTCTCCGTGCCTGGCTGCTCAACCGCATCGAGAGCCACGAGCACTGGTTCCAGGACGGTCAACCCACCATCCTTACCCTCACCCAGCTCGCCGACGCGCTCTCCCATAACCAGGACTTCGTCTCCGTCTCCGAGATCTACGCACCGCGCAAGGAACTTGCCACCGTCGTCGCCGATCTCCTCACCGACGAGCACGTGCCGTTCCTCCCCGCCCTTCGCTACAAGCCCGCCGGGCTGAAGAAGCGCGCTGACTGGGAGCACGTATGGGACCTTCAGCGAGAGGAGGATGCAGCCCCGGACGAGCCTGCCAAGCAGAAGATCCGGGACTCTATCCCTGTGCCGCCGAAGTACACGTCGGCCGACTTCCTCAAGCCCTCCTACTGGAAGGCCCGGGGCAAGCTCGACGTGCCCAAGGAGCGGTTCATCTCCTACGCGACGACCACCTCCGGCACCCCCGATCTCTTCGGCTGGGCTGGCTGGGACCACCGCGAGCAGGCGCAGGCGCTGACCACGTACTTCACCAACAACGACTTCACCACCGAGGAGTTGACCCCCTACCTCGCGGGTCTGCTGGAGCTCCAGCCCTGGCTGAGCCAGTGGCATGGTGAGTTCGACGCGATGTACGGCGGTTCCCCTGCCGACTTCTTCGCCGGCTACCGCGCGCAGATTCAGGGTGAGCGCGGCCTGACCGACGACGACCTGCGGGCGTGGCGTCCGGCGCCTGCCCGTCGCGGTCGCACCGCCAAGGGCTGAGCCCTCAGTCGCGGAGCTCGTGCAACAGCCTCCGGCCGGAGGCTGTTGCACGAGCAGGAACCACCTCCGAGTCGATCAGGCATGACGGTCGGCTTCCGGCCGAACAACCGACTGCACTCCATATGCATCCGCCCTGCCGAGCCGCCGCCCGACCAGGAATAGCCCGTCCGCGCCGGCGCTGTGGCAAGGAAGCGCAGTTGCTCCGCACGCAACCAAACCAGCCCGCCGCCAGGCGGTCACCAGCCCCCGTCACTCTGCGCGATCTGGTGGCATCGCGCGGCGCTCCCGACGTAGCATTGCTGGTCATCGCTGGCGCGATCGGCGGGAACCTTCCGCCGCTCACCACCGCACCGTGCGGCTGCAAACGGCCGGCAGAGCCCCATGCCGGCGACGCACCGCAGGACGACGATGACGGAACGGACGAAAGCAGATCATGGCCCCGACGCCGGCCCAGCCGCCCCTTCTCCGCGATGTCATCGACATCAAGCCGTCCATCTCCACCTCGGACTTCGTCCTGAAGCTCGCCGAGGCGGTCACCGACGAAGGCGCCGCAGCCGCGCTCAAGGACTACGTCCTCACCGACCGCCTCCTCGAGAACTTCGACGAGGCCCTCGGCCTGATCAAGGCTGCCCTCGACGGGCACACCTCCAAGGCCGCTTACCTCCACGGCTCCTTCGGTTCCGGTAAGTCGCACTTCATGGCCGTCCTGCACGCCCTGCTCCGCGGCAACCAGGCGGCTCTGTCGCGCACCGGGTTCGACGCCGTGCTGGCCAAGCACGAATGGCTGAGCACCGAGCGCAAGAAGTTCCTACTCGTGCCGTACCACATGCTCGGTGCCAAGTCCCTCGAGCAGCGCGTCCTCGGCGGCTACGTTTCGCACGTCAAGGCCCTGCACCCGGAGGCCCCGACCCCGCAGGTCTACCGCACGGACGCGCTCTTCGAAGACGTCCAGCGACTGCGTGCCAAGGTCGGCGACGAGCAGTTCATCGCGGGCCTGGCCGGCGACAACGGCGCCGACATCGACGAGGACGACGACTGGGGCGAGGGGTTCGCCTGGACGCCCGCCCTGCTCAACGCCGCGCTCGCCGCGGAGCAGCAGGACGCTTCCGAGACCAACCTGAACATCGTCAGCCCCACCACTCCCGCCGAGCTACGCGCCAAGCTCGTCCACGACGCCATCGCAGGCTGGTTCCCGGGGTTCGCGCAGAACGCGAAGGAGGACGAGTTCGGCTTCATCTCCCTCGACGCCGGCCTCTCCGTCATTGCGGCCCACGCCAAGTCGCTCGGCTATGACGGGCTGATCCTCTTCATGGACGAGCTGATCCTCTGGCTCGCCAACCGTATCCACGATCAGAAGTTCGTCTCCCGCGAGGCCGACAAGATCACCAACTTCGTGGAGGGCGCCGACTCCCGCCGCGCCATCCCCGTCGTGTCGTTCATCGCCCGCCAGCGTGACCTGCGCGAACTGGTCGGCGAGGAGGTGTCCGGCGCCGGCGAGACCGCTATCCAAGACAGCCTCAACCTCGCCTCCGGCCGGTTCGACAAGATCACCCTTGAGGACCGCAACCTCCCGCAGATCGCCCACGCCCGCCTCCTCACACCGAAGGATGACGAGGCCCGCAAGCAGCTAGACGCAGCGTTCGCCAAGGCCAAGCGCACCGGCGGCCACCAGGTCTGGGACGTGCTGCTCGGTTCAGAAGAGGGCACCACTGGGGCGGACGAGGCTTCTTTCCGCCTCACCTACCCCTTCTCCCCCGCCTTCATGGACACCCTCGTCCACATCTCTTCTGCTCTCCAGCGCTCTCGCACTGGTCTGAAGCTGATGGGCCAGCTCCTGGCCGATCACCGGAACGACGCCCGCCTTGAGCAGCTGATCCCGCTCGGAGACCTCTACCCGGTGATCGCGGACGGCGGCGACAAGCCGTTCGTCGACAGCCTGAAGGCCGAGTTCCAGGCCGCCGACAAGCTCTACCGCACCAAGCTCCGCCCCTATCTGCTCGGCGAGAGCCTGATCACTGAGGAGGACATAGAGCGTTTCCGGACCCAGCCGAACACCGTCACCGATGCCCAATTGCGGCAGCGCTGCCTCAACTTCATCGGCGACAACCGGCTGATGTGCACCCTCCTGTTGTCCGCGCTTGCGCCTAGCGTGCCAGCCCTGCGCGACCTGACCGTTCGCCGCCTTGGCGCGCTCAACTACGGATCGGTCATCTCGCCGATTCCGGGTGCCGAGGTCGGCGTCATCAGAAAGAAGGTCACCGACTGGGCCTCTCGGTTCGCCGAGATCAAGGAGACCGGCACCGACGCCAACGCTGGCGTCCGGCTGGAACTCGCCGGGGTGGATGTCGACTCCGTCATCGCCAACGCCAACGTCAACGACAACCCCGGCAACCGCCGCGTCCTCGCCCGCCGCCTCCTCGCCGAGGAGCTCGGCGTCGAGACGCACGACGGCCGACTCGACGCCGACGAGCTGAAGTTCGTTTGGCGCGGCTCGAACCGCTCGGTGGAGGTCGTCTTCGGCAACGTCGCCGACCGGGACACCATGCCCGACCACGAGTTCAGCCCCAGCTACGAGAACAACTGGCGTTTCGTCGTCGACCTGCCCTTCGACGAGAGCGAGTACGGGCCGGTCGACGACGCCAATCGGATCCGCGACCTGCGTGTTCAGTCCGGCGAGCAGCGCCCGCGGACGGTCGCGTGGCTCCCCACCCATCTGTCGACCGCGCGCTTCCAGGACTTCCGCCGTCTGGTCACCATCGACTACGCGCTCAGCGACCAGCGTCGCTTCGACACCCAGTACGCCGGGCACCTGAACGCCGACAACCGGGCCCGTGCCAAGGCACTGCTGGAGGGCCAGCGCGAGTCGCTGACCAAGACCGTCAAGGCCGCTCTCAAGCAGGCGTACGGACTGGCCGAGAAGAAGAGCTCCGACGTCGAACTCGGCTTCGACGACCACTTCGAGCCGCTGCCGGACGTCCCCGACCTGCGTCCGTCGATCGGCCAGTCGCTGCACGACGCCGCCCGGCACGTGGCGGGCAAGCTGCTCACTCACCAGTACCCCGCTCACCCCGTCTTCGACCGGGACCTGCCCGGCACCGTCGTCAAGCCCACGGATGCCAAGACCGTATTCGCCCACATCCGCGCCGCCGGCGAGGCCAGCGACCGTCGCGTCGAGATCCCTGCCAAGGACCGCCCGGTGATGAAGCGGATCGCCGGGGAGCTCGGCCTGGGGCAGCAGAAGGAGGCGTACTTCGAGCTCTCCACCCGCTGGCCCGACCACTTTCGCCGGGAGGCCAAGACCGACGGCGTCACCGGTGACCTGAGCGTCGTCCGTCTCACCGACTGGCTGGACCGGCCCGAGCCGATGGGCCTGAACCCGTTCCTGGCCAACCTGGTCATCGCCTCGTTCGCCGAGCTCGACGACAGGGTGTGGGTGCGCGGCGGCGGTCTGCTCGATCCTGCCCCCGAACTGGCGGCTATCAAGTCGGGCGATGCCCTGCGTACCCAGCCGCTGCCCGACGAGGCGGCCTGGGAGGAGGCCGGTCGCCGCTACCAGCACATCCTCGGCGCCAAGCCGCCGACCCTGCGCCGCAGCCGAATCGCAAGCCGATTCGCCGCCGACGTCGTGGCCGCCGCACGCAGGTACCAGCCGCACGCGACCAGCCTCGTCCAGCAGCTCGACAAGCGTGCCGCGCTGCTCGGTCTGGACGACACGGACGGCACTGGCCGGCTCGCCCTGGCCAGGCGCTCGCTCGACCTGCTCGACGTGCTCATCGCCGCCGACAAGGGACCGGCGGCCGGATCCGGCGCAGCCAAGCAGGTCATCGGTGTTTTCGCTGCCTTCGATCTCGGTGCAGTCTCGGCGGAGCGCTACGGCAGGTCGATCAAGCAGGCCGAGGCCGTCGCCTCCGCGCTGGCCGGCGCCGCCTGGGACATGCTCAAGCTCGCGCCCAACTACGGCCCGGCCGGCCAGGCCGTTTTGGAGGAACTGCGGGGGCTCGCCCGGGAGGTTACGACCGACCTGCCTCAGGCCCTCAAGGACGCCCGGCGCGCCATCGTCGAGGTCATCGACCGTAGCCAGGCCGCCGCGAAGCCCCCGCAGCCGCCCGTCACCCCGGTGACCCCGCCGGAACCCGTCCCCGGGGCCGACGACACGGACCTCGACACCCGCACCAGCGATCCCCGCGTGCCCACCGAGCCCACCACCCGCCGCCCCCTCCGCCGCTCCGGCGGCAGCCGGACCACCGCAGCCCGCGCCATCGCCGAGCTCCGTGCCGATCTGGAGGAGCTGGCGGCCAGGGAGCCGAACACCACTGTCGAGATCAGCTGGAAGGTGGTCGAATGAGCACCCCGGTCGTCACCACCAGCGCGGTCCGGCTGAACGCCGGCACCGTCGCCCAGTACCTGGCCTCGCAACCAGGATTCACCAGCAACCGGCGCAAGGCCGTCCTACTGCGCGCCGCACCCGAGTGGGACGGTGCCCCCGAACTCGGCTGGGGCGAGGGGCGACGGGCCCGGGTCGCGGCCGCGCCCTCCCCGCTCGCCGTGTACGAGCTGGTCCTGGCCCACCTTTCCGCCGACGCGTCGGGCCCCGAGGTCCTGGTCGTCCTGACGGATCGGGAGGAGTCGGAGCTGGGCCCCGACCTGCTGGCCCGGGTGTACCGGCAGCGGGTCAACGCCGTCGACACCTGGGACGTGGTCCGGCAGGCCTTCGGTGCCGCCAGCGCCGACAACCGGCTGCTCAAGGACAACTGGGCCGCCGAGTCGCTTCTGGACGCGACCCCGCCTGCAGGCTGGCCGCAGCTGGGCGGCGGTGTGCTGGCCCGCCCCGGGGCCCTTGCCTCCCTCGCGCTGCGGCGACTCGGCATCGGCCGCTTCGATCCGGACCGGACGGAGCAGGCCGCGTCGGACACCGGCCTCGACGTTCCCGCCCTGCTGCGCTGGTCGCTGACGCCCGGCGGTTCGGACCGCTTCCTGGCCCTGCGCGCGCCCGAGCGGGCAGGGCTGACCGCGTTCCTGTCCGAGGAGGATCAGGCCGGTCTCACCGGCAAGGCCCTCCTGGCCCTGGTCACCGCCGAACACGGCCCGGACGCGGTCGCCTTCGGTCTGGTCTGCGCGGCCCTGTGGGTGCACGCGGACGCGGGCTCGGCAACGGCCGAGGACTACCGGGCGCGCGGGCGCGCCGAGCGATGGTTCGGCGAGGAGCCGCCGGCCCACGGCGAGGCCCTGGACGCGTTGGTGGCCGCCTTCGGGCGCAGCTGCGAGGAGTTCGTCTCCGTTCTCCTGCTGACCGGCCGAACGGGTTCCGGCGATGAGGCTGCCTCCGCCCGACGGTTGACCGGAGCCGTGCTGGACCGGGCGGACGCGCTGGTCGAACAGTTCGGTGCGCATCCGGCCGCCGAGGCCAGTCCGGTCCTGGCGGCCGGTCTCGAGGCCCGCTTCGCCGAGGTTGGCCGGGCCCTGGGCACGAGCGACTTGCCGCGCCTCGCGCGGGCGGTGCTGACGGTCGGCGAGCACCGGCTCGCGTCAGGCGACACGGCCCGGACCAGGGTCGAGCGGGCCCGCATGGCGCAGCGGCTCGCCCAGTGGCTGGCCACCGACCCGTCGACCGAGGTCCCGACGGTGGCCGCCGGTGTCAGCCGCCATGTCGCCGAGACCGGCTGGGTCGATCTGGCACTCGAACACATCGAGGCGGGCGGCGACCGCGACGACGTCCTGAAGACCGCCTACGACCGGCTCTGTTCCTCGATCCGGGCCCGACGCCGTGAAATCGACCACCGATTCGCCAAGGTCCTGGCCACGTGGACAGCGGCCGGGACCGATCCCGGCACCATGCTCACCGTGGAGACCTTCCTCCCGAGAATTATGGGCCCGGTGGTGAAGGCCGGCGAGCGCCGCGTGCTGCTCGTGGTCGTCGACGGGATGAGCGCTGCCATAGCGACCGAACTCGGCGCAGAGCTGCGCGAGCACTGGGCCGAGTACGACGTGACGCCCCGGGCGGTGGGGAGCGCGGCCTCCGAGGTTCCGTCGAGCGCCCCACAGCGCCGGGCCGTGGCGGCCGCCCTGCCGACCGTGACCGCGGTCTCCCGCACCTCCCTCTTCGCCGCCCGGCTGATGGCGGGCACGCAGGCCGACGAGAAGCGGATTCTCCCCACCCACCGGTTCTGGGGCGGGGAGAAGGTGGCGGTCTTCCACAAGGACGACCTCCGCAGCGAGACGGGCGGCGCGATCTTCGGTCCCGCGCTCACCGAGGCGCTGGCCGGTGACACGCACGTCGTCGTGGTGCTCAACACCGTCGACGACCGGCTCGCCAAGGAGCAGAAGCACGGCGACGGCTCGTGGCGGCTCTCCGACATAGGAGGCCTGCAGGATCTCCTGCGACTCGCCGCCGCGCAGGGGCGGGCGGTCATCATCACCAGCGACCACGGACACGTGGTCGACCGGCGCGGAATCAAGGTGGAACGCGACGGCGCCGTCTCCGCCCGGCACCGTGCCCCCGGGGGTGAGCTCGGCGACGCCGAGATCGCCCTCTCGGGGTCACGGGTGGTCTCCCCCCAGACCGACGGCGAGATCGTCGCGCTGTGGGACGCCGACTCCCGCTACACCGCTCTCAAGGCCGGCTACCACGGCGGGGCTTCACTCGCCGAGGTGGCCATCCCCGTTCTCGCACTCCTACCATTCGGGGCAACCCCGCCGAAGGGATGGCGCGAGCTGGGCAACCCGGAGCCCGCTTGGTGGAACCTCCTGCCAGGCACTGCCCAACCCCGATCGGTCCCGGCGGGGCCTCCGAAGAAGCCTGCCAAGGCACCGCGGCCGGCCAAACCTGCGGCACCTGGTCACGACGCCCTCTTCGAGGTCGTGCTCAAACCGACGGTCGACGACGGCGACGCGCTGCTGGCGCCCACTCTGGTCTCCCCTCAGGACACCTTGGTCGGGAACCTGCTGGGCTCCCAGATCTTCCAGGACCAGGTGGATCTGCTCAGGACCAAGCCCGATCTGGCCAAGGTCGAGAAGGCCCTGCGGGCGCTGCTGGACGCCGGCGGCACGCTGCCGGTCACCGCGCTCGCGCAACGGATCGGCCTGCTGGCCGTCCGCGCGGACGGTTTCTCCGCCGTGCTGCGGCAGCTGCTCAACTACGACAGCATCCAGGTCCTGGAAACGCTGCCCGACGGCCGCACCCTACGGCTCGACACCGGGCTGCTGCGCGCCCAGTTCGACCTGCGGTGAACCGGCGCGCCGAGGCGGTGCTCCCTCCTCGGCGCGCCTCCGTACGACGGACTCGATCGAGCACCGGCAGATCACGGCCCGGCGGCGGGACGAGCACGAACGTGATCACGGTCGCCCGGTGATGGGAGACTGGCCCGCGTGAGTGCCGAAGGAACCTCCCGTCCCCCGACCGTCAGTGCGTCCCGCCGTCGCGACGTCATCGACGCGCTGCGCCGCGGTGCGGTGCCCGAGAACGGGCTCGACCTGCTCGCCACGGGGCTCGGCCGGTTCGAAAGCGCCCTTGACGATGAGCTGAATGCGGTCGTCTCCGGGGCATCGGTGTTCAAGGCCGTGCGTGGTGAGTACGGATCGGGCAAGACGTTCTTCACCAGGTGGCTCGGTGAGCGCGCCAAGCGCAGGAACTTCGCCGTCGCCGAGATCCAGGTCTCCGAGACCGAGACGCCGCTCCACAAGCTGGAGACCGTCTACCGACGCCTGACCGAGCGCCTTGGCACTGCCAGTTTCCCTCCGAGCGCGCTGCGTCCCGTGGTGGACGCCTGGTTCTACGCGCTGGAGGAGGACGCCCTGGCCGCCGGGTGTTCCGAGGATCAACTTCCCGAGGAGGTGGAGCGGCTGCTCGCCGCCCGGCTCAGCGAGGTGTCCCGGCACGCTCCCTCGTTCGCCGCGGCCCTGCGCGGCTACCGGGCCGCCCTCGCTGCGGGCGACGAGACCACTGCTGCGGCCGTACTCGCCTGGCTCGGCGGGCAGCCGAATGTCGCCGCCGCAGCCCGGCGGTCCGCCGGCGTGCGAGGCGACCTCGACCACTTCGGCGCGCTGGGTTTTCTCCAGGGGCTGCTCACGGTGCTGCGGGACTCCGGGCATGCCGGGCTCTTGCTCGTGCTCGACGAGGTCGAGACGCTGCAGCGGGTCCGCTCGGACGCGCGGGACAAGGCGCTCAACGCGCTGCGCCAGCTGATCGACGAGGTCCACTCCGGCCGCTTCCCCGGCCTGTACCTGATGATCACCGGCACGCCCGCCTTCTACGACGGCCAGCAGGGAGTTCAGCGACTCGCCCCGCTCGCCCAGCGCCTCGCAACCGACTTCACCACCGACCCGAGGTTCGACAACCCTCGTGCCGTACAACTCCGGCTTCCCGGGTTCACCCGGGACTCGCTCGTCGACCTCGGGGCCACGATCCGTGACCTCTATGCCGACGGTGCCGATTCCTCCGATCGGATCATGAAGCTGGCGGACGACGCCTACATCGCCGACTTGGCCGACGCCGTCGGCGGCGCACTGGGCGGCAAGGTGGGCGTCGCCCCGCGGCTCTTCCTGAAGAAGCTCGTAGGCGATGTCCTCGACAGGATCGACCAGTTCGAGGACTTCGATCCGCGGCAGCACTACCGGCTGACCGTCTCTTCCCAGGAACTCACCGCCACGGAGCGAAACCTGGCCGCCGCCGGATCGGCGGACGACATCGACCTGGAGCTGTGATGACCGGCTCCGAGAAACCCGACTCGAGCACCACAGAGCCCACGAACCCACTCGACCGGCTCGACCCGGTGGTCCTGCACCACATCGTGAACACCCTGGGCTGGCCCGACCTCCGTCCTCTGCAGCGCGCAGCAATCGCACCGCTGATGGACGGCAACGACGCAGTCCTGCTCGCACCGACCGCCGGTGGCAAGACCGAGGCTGCCTGTTTCCCCATGCTCTCCGCGATGGCCCAGTACCGGTGGAGCGGCATCTCCGTGCTCTATCTGTGCCCGCTCAAGGCGTTGCTCAACAACCTGGTCACCCGCGTCGATTCCTACGCACAGTGGCTCGGGCGGCGGGCGGCATTGTGGCACGGCGACACCACCGAGTCGCAGCGCAAACGGATCCGGACCGATCCGCCCGACATTCTCCTCACGACGCCGGAATCCCTCGAGGCCATGCTCATCGGGGTCAAGACCGACCACGCTCAACTGCTCTCGTCCATCCGCGCAGTCGTAGTGGACGAGGTCCACGCCTTCGCCGGGGACGATCGCGGCTGGCACCTCCTCGCCGTCCTCGAGAGGCTCGAACGCATCACCGGCCGGCCCATCCAGCGCATCGGTCTCTCGGCGACGGTGGGCAATCCGCAGCAGCTTCTGACCTGGCTGCAGGGTTCGGGCGCGAACAGCCGCGCCGGCCAGGTCGTCGCGCCCGACCTCACGACCATCTCCCCCGATACCCGGCCGGCCGGCGAGGTGGAACTCGACTACGTCGGCTCGCTCGAGAACGCGGCGAAGCTCATCGCGTCGCTCCATCGGGGCGAGAAGCGGCTCGTCTTCTGCGACTCCCGCCGGCAGGTGGAACAGCTCGGTGCCGCTCTACGGGCCCGTGAGGTCACCACCTTCCTCTCCCATGCCTCGCTGTCGGCCGAGGAGCGGGCTCGCTCCGAGCAGGCCTTCGCCGAGGCCCGCGACTGCGTGATCGTCTCCACCTCCACCCTCGAGCTCGGCATCGACGTCGGAGATCTGGACCGTGTCATCCAGATCGACGCGCCCCGTACAGTCGCCTCCTTCCTCCAGCGGATCGGCCGAACCGGTCGGCGGGCCGGCAGCGTGCGCAACTGCCTGTTCCTGGCCACCGAAGAGGAAACCCTGCTCCAGGCCGCCGGCTTGCTGCTGTTGTGGGGGCGCGGCTGGGTCGAAGCCGTCACGCCGCCACCCGAGCCTCGGCACCTGGTCGCCCAACAGCTTCTTGCCATGACCCTCCAGGAGCACACCCTGGGCACTCACCTGTGGAGCCAGAAGTGGAACGGCCTGGCGCCCTTCGACCGCTCCGGTGAATCGATCCTGCGGCACCTGGTGAGCGAGGGCTTCCTCGACGACGACAACGGCCTGCTCTTCATCGGCCCGGAGGCGGAACAACGGTTCGGCCGCCGTCACTTCATCGAACTGACCGCGTCGTTCACGGCCCCGCCGCAGTTCACGGTGCTGTCGGGGCGTACAGAGATCGGACAAACCGATCCCTCCGTCCTCACCGAGGAACGGCCGGGCCCACGCCGACTCCTCCTCGGCGGGCGAAGCTGGCAGGTCACCTTCATCGACTGGTCCAGGCGACGGGCCTTCGTCGAACCCGCTGACGGTGGTGGCATCGCCAAGTGGTCAGGAAACGGCATCGCCGGGCTGTCCTTCGAACTGACCCGCTCCATGCGCGACGTCCTGCTGGGCACCGATCCGCCGGTCTCGCTCACCCGACGGGCACAGGCCCGTCTCCAGCAACTACGCGAGGAGGAGGCCCCCGACAGCGTGCACCCTGCCGGGACACTGATCACGCGCTCCGGCAACGATGTACGGTGGTGGACGTGGGCCGGCTACCGGGCCAACGCCACACTCGCCGCCACATTGTCGTCCATTGCAGACCCGGTTCAACGCCCAACGGACTGCTACGTGCGGCTTCGTGAAGACTTGACGGCCCCAATGTGGCAAAGCGCTCGTTCCGGTACGGGCGACCTCCTCGTCTTCCCGGACGTCGACCGACGCGCTGTCAAGGGGTTGAAATTCTCGACAGCACTGCCCGAACGGCTCGCGATGGCCACGGTCGCCGCGCGCCTGGCCGACTTTCCGGGTGCGTCTGCGACGCTCGCCGAATCCGTACGACTGCACGTCATCCAGGCCTGAAGCGCTTCGTCACAGGTTGACCCCCTTTGACCGATTAACTCACAAGCCATTGTCGGATCTTCCCACTATTCTCTCGGCATGAGCCTTGCCGATCTGACGCATGCAGGAACACGTCCGGCTGCCCAACCCAGCCTCCTCGATCCGGCTGCTGCGGAGGCCGTCCATGCCTCCGGGAGGCCACAGCTGATCCTCCAGCCTCGAGGCACCAGGGACGGGGGCCCACAGAATTTCGCCAAGTCCATGCAAGCGGGTATCCGAGTTTCCGATCTGCAGAACTCGGTCGGTTCCGAGGCTGACGTGCTCAACGGCCTGTACCCGGGCGGGGTCGCCCGGTTGTGGGGTTCGACGCCGACCTCACAGGTCAACAACGAGAAGGCCCGGGCTCTGCGCGACCGCCGGGTCGGTGACCATGTCCTCTTCTACACGGGAAACTGCTTCATCGCCCGCGCGAAGGTCATTCGGCTCGTCACCAGCCCGGTGATAGCCGGTGCCGTCTGGGGAAGCGATGAGGACGGTAAGACCTGGTCACACATCATGGCACTCGACGAATTCGAGGAATTCGCCCCACCGATCCCGGCTCTGGACATCCTGGCCGACCTCCAGGTTCCGCGTCCCCTGCGCGGGCTCACACTCCGATCGGCCGATGACTACGCACGCATCGCCCACCAGCTTCCGGCCGGACGCCACCCGCAGCTGCCCCACGGGACCACGCCGCCTTCGTCGACCCGCACCGCTCGGATGACCCAGGTGGAGTTGCTTGCCCGACTCGAAACGCTCAGGACCCATCGCAACACCGCCAGTGGGCAGCCGAGTCGACACCAACCACTCACCCTCCTCTGGGCAATCGCCCGTATCGCGGCAGATGAGCCACGATTGGCGCCCTGGTCGGTGTTCCAATCCGAGGTCGGACCGCTGCTGTCAGAGTACGGACTCCCCAGTTCCAAGGTCACGCCCGAGTACCCGTTCTGGCATCTTCGGGGAAGCGGCCTCTGGGAGGTGCGCGGACTAGACGAGGAAACGAGTTCCATGCCCCTGGTCAGGGTCCTCGACGACACGCAGCCGGAGGCCGGCCTTTCCGCTGAGGTCGCCGCACTCCTGCGGGAACCCGTCACCCGACTTGAGGCGATGCTGGTTCTACGAAACCGCTACCTCCACGACATCGACCTGCAGTCGCTGCTCGACCGTCTGGGAATGACCGGATACACCACGGGGGACGGCCTCGCGGACTCCCTGGAGGACGAGCACACGACGACGGCCGCCGTTCCTGAGCGGGCGGCCGGCGCCACCCAACGGCGGGAGACCACCTCCTCCCGCCCCGTCCGGGACGCCACCATCGTGAGCCGCGTGAAGGAGCTCTACGGCTACAGGTGCCAGGTCTGCGACACCTTGCTGCAGTACAAGCGGAAACCGTACAGCGAGGCAGCCCACATCCGCGGTCTCGGAAAGCCCCATTACGGCCCCGACGAACTGCACAACCTGCTGTGCCTGTGCGCCAATCACCACGTGCTCTTCGACGGTCTGGAGATCTACATAGACGTCCAAGGTGTGGTGCGGGAGACTCACGGCGACCGGTCCTTGGGCCCACTTCACCGGCACCCTGACCACCCGATCGACGAGAAGTACGTCGACTACCACCGGGCCCTGTGCATGCTCAACCGCTGAACGTCTGAACCCAGGTCGGGCGAACCCGGCGGGGCGGCGACCTGTCGGTCACCGCCCCGCCGTCGTACTCCGTCGTCCTGCCCTACCGGTGGATCAGACCGCCGGAACCGGGAAGGTCGGGTACTCGACGCCCGAGATGTACTGGACGACCCGGATCACCTGGCACGAGTAGCCGAACTCGTTGTCGTACCACAGGTAGAGGATCGCGTTGTCGCCCTCGACCTTGGTCGCGCCGGCGTCCACGATCGACGCGTGGCGCGAGCCGATGAAGTCGCTGGAGACGGCGTCGGGCGAGTCGGTGAAGTCGATCTGGCGCTTCAGCGGGGAGGTCAGCGAGACGTTCCGCAGGTACTCCAGGACGTCCTCGCGGTTGGTCTCCCGCTTGAGCTGGAGGTTGAGGATCGCGATGGAGACGTCCGGCACCGGGACGCGGATCGAGCTGCCGGTGATCTTCGCCTCGAGGTCCGGCAGGGCCTTGGCGACGGCCGAGGCGGCACCGGTCTCGGTGATCACCATGTTCAGCGGCGCCGAGCGGCCGCGGCGGTCGGCCTTGTGGTAGTTGTCCAGCAGGTTCTGGTCGTTGGTGAACGAGTGGACGGTCTCCACGTGGCCGCGGACCACGCCGTACTCGTCCTCCATCGCCTTCAGCGGCGGGACGATGGCGTTGGTGGTGCAGGAGGCGCAGGACAGGATCTGCTCGTCCGGCTTGATCGTGTCGTGGTTCACGCCGTGCACGATGTTCGGGACGTCGCCCTTGCCCGGCGCAGTCAGCACGACCTTGGCGATACCGGGGCGCAGGTGCTTCGACAGGCCCTCGCGGTCGCGCCAGCGGCCGGTGTTGTCGATCAGGATCGCGTCCTTGATCCCGTACTCCGTGTAGTCGACCGTGGTCGGGTCGTCGGAGTAGATCACCGTGATCTCGTTGCCGTTGGCGATGATCTTGTTGTTCGCCTCGTCGACGGTGATCGTGCCCTGGAACTGGCCGTGGATGGAGTCACGGCGCAGCAGCGAGGCGCGCTTGACCAGGTCGTCGCCGCCGCTGTTGCGCACGACGATGGCCTTCAGCCGCAGGCCGTTGCCCGAGGCCTTCTCGACCAGCAGGCGGGCGACCAGCCGGCCGATGCGGCCGAACCCGTACAGCACGACGTCCTGCCCGGACCGGCGCTCCAGCTTGTTCTCGCCGGTGGCACCGACGACGGCCTGGGCGGTGAACTCCGCCACCGACAGGCCGCGGTCGTCCGCCTTGTACGTCGCGGCGAGCATGCCGAGGTCGATCTGCGAGGGGCCGAGGTCCAGGGCGGTCAGTGCCTCCAGGAACGGCATCGTCTCGGTGACCGAGAGCTCCTCGCCGGCTATCTGCCGGGCGAAGCGGTGCGTCTTGAGGATGCTGACCACCGACTTGTTCACCAGGGAACGGCTGTGGAGCAGAACGGTGACGTCCCTCTCCCGGTGCAGCCGCCCGATGATCGGGATCATCGACTCCGCGATCTCCTCGCGGTTCTTCCAGTCCGTGAACACGTCGTCGTTGACAGTCACAAGTCCATCTTTCGAGCTGAGGGTGTTGCCCACATGGTAGCTTCGCCCGCCCGCGCCCCGACCGCCGGTCCCTCCCCCACCCTCCCCACCCGAGCCCCCGACCTGCACGTTCACCCCCGCCCCACCCCCGAAGGTGATCACCGCCACCCTCACCCGGCCCGCCGCCGGGCGGCCCGCCGCGAGTGATCACCGGGGCCAGTACAGTGAGGCGCACTGCCCGGCCGCGCGGACGGGCCGGGGCGCGCGAGGGGGGCCGGGGTGGCGACGCTGGGTATGCACCGGGACTTTCTGCTGGAGTTCGCGGCACTGGAGAAATCCGTGCAGCGCAGGGTCTTCGACGTGTTCGAGAAGTTCACCGGGGCGACGCACACCGGTGCGCATCTGGAGAAGCTCACCCACCAGCGGGACCCCCGGATCCGGACCATCCGGATCACCGACTTCTGGCGCGGGGTGGTCCTCAAGGCCGACCGGGGCGACGGGTACATGCTGCTGAAGGTGCTCCCCCACGACAAGGCGAACGACTGGGCGTACAAGCACCGGGCTTCGGTGAACGCCGCCACCCAGGGTGTCGAGATCCGCAACGACGTCGCTCTGGAGCGCGCCACCGAGTCGCTGAGGGCCCTGGCCCCCGACGAGCCCCGGAGGCTCTTCGCCGACCGCTCCGACAAGGTCCTGCGCAGCCTGGGCATCGAGGAGGAGATCCTGCCGATCATCCGGCTGCTTCCGGACGAGGCCCATCTGGAGGCGCTCCACCGGGTCCTGCCGGAGCAGCAGTTCGACGTTCTGATCGGCCTCGCGAGCGGGATGGAGCCGGCCGACATCGACCGTGAGATCGTCCAGGCGTACGCGCGGGCGGCGGCTCCGGTGAACGCCGCGCAGTCCGGGGACGGGCTGGTCTCGGCGATGGCCCACGCGCGCGGCCGGGTCGCCCTGGTGTCCGGCCCCGAGGAACTGCGGGAGATCCTGGAGCGCCCGTTCGACGTGTGGCGGATCTTCCTGCACCCGGCCCAGTACCGGATCGCCTACCGGGAGTCGTACAACGGGCCCGCCCGAGTGACCGGCGGCCCCGGGACCGGGAAGACGGTGGTGGCCCTGCACCGGGCTTATCACCTGGCGCGCCGGCTGCCGCCGGACGCACCTGACGGATCGATTCTGCTGACCACCTTCACCAAGGACCTCGCCGGCGAGCTCGAACGCTGCCTCACGCTGCTCATCACGGACGAGCGGATCAGGGCGAAGGTCCGGGTGGTCACCGTCGACGCGCTGGCGAACGAGGTGCTCCGCCGCTCGCGGGGCGGCGCCCCACTGAAGATCGTCTTCAACCAGCGCGCGGTCCTCGCCCGCTGGGGCCGGATCGTCCGCCGGCTCGGGATCGACCTCACCGACGTCTTCCTGGACCAGGAGTGGCGGCAGGTCGTCCTGGCCCAGGCGATCGAGAGCCCGGAACAGTATCTGAAGGCACAGCGGTCCGGCCGCGGTACCGCCCTCGGTCCGCTGCAGAAGGCCCAGGTGTGGCGTGCGGTGGCCGCGTTCGAGGACGAGCTGCGACAGGCCGGGGAGTTGACGTTCCTGCAGGTCTGCGCGCAGGCCGCGCGGGCGCTCGACGAACAGGACGACCGCCCGTTCCGGCACGTGGTGATCGACGAGGCGCAGGACCTGCACCCCGCGCAGTGGAGGTTCCTCCGCGCGATCGTCGCGTCCGGACCGGACGACCTGTTCCTCGCCGGCGACCCGCACCAGCGGATCTACGGGAACAAGGTCTCGCTGCGCTCGCTCGGGATCCAGGTCGTCGGACGGTCCTCCCGGCTGCGGGTCAACTACCGGACCACGCACGAGATCATCAGCTGGTCCGCGTCCCTGCTCACCGGCGAGCGGCCCGACGACATGGACGGCGGCGAGGACTCCCTCGTCGGCTACCACTCGACCCTGCACGGCGCACACCCCGAGGTGCACGGCCACGTCGACAAGGCCGACGAGATCCAGGACCTCGCCGCCCGGATCGCGGAGTGGACCGCGTCCGGCGTCGCCCCGGAGGACATCGGCGTCGCCGCCCGGACCGCCCAGCTCGGGCGCGAGATCGCCCAGGCCCTGGAGCAGGCCGGGACGCCCGCCTACGTGCTCGGCAACGCGCCGTCCCCCGGTGTGCGGGTCGGGACCATGCACCGGATGAAGGGTCTGGAGTTCCGCTGCGTCGCCGTGGTGGGCGTGAGCGACGGCCTGGTGCCCATGCGCAGCGCGATCACCCCGGTGGACACCGACCCGCTGCAGCACCAGGAGGACCTCAGCGGCGAGTTGAGCCTGCTCTTCGTGGCGTGCACGCGCGCACGCGAGGCCCTCAGCGTGTCCTGGCACGGCACACCGAGCGTCTTCCTCGAACCGGTCGTCCCGGCGCAACTGCTCGCACGGTGACCCTCGGCGCCCGGGCGACGCGTCCTCGACGAATCGCTCCGGGTGGTCGATCGGCCCGGAAGTTGCCCGGGGCCGCGGGCGGTGGGGTAATGGGAGGCGGCCGGTGTTCGAGCGTGTGACGAGCAGCCCCGGGAGCGTGGGATGAGCGGTGGGCCGGAACCGATCAGTGCCGAGGGCCTGCGTGCGGTGCAGGAGGACCTGGCGCAGTTGCGGGAGGAGCGGGGGAAGGTGGCCGCGACGCTGCGCGGGCTGCAGCCGGTGGGGGACCGGGCGGATGCGGCGGACGAGTTGCAGCGGGCGTCGGAGGTGACCCGGCTGGACCGGCGGATCGCCGAGCTGGAGGCGCGGCTGCGGGAGGCCGAGGTGGCCGGGGAGCCGTCCGCGCGGGTGGTGGGGGTGGGGTCGACGGTCACCGTGCGGTTCGACGACGGCACGGAGGAGACGGTCGAGATCTCCGAGCTGGCGGAGGAGCGGGACCTCACCCTGGTGACCTTCGACAGTCCGCTCGGGAAGGCGCTGCTGGGGCGGCATGCCGGGGAGACGGTGAACTACGAGACGCCGGCCGGCGCGGCCAGCGCGGTGGTGCTGTCGGTGGGCGGCACGCAATAGCCGGCACGCAAGAGCCGGCACGCAAGAGCCGGGGCGGAACAGCCGGGGCGGAACAGCCGGCATGCAATAGCCGGAGCGGAATATCGGAACGGAATTCCCGATCGCGCTTTCGGGATGTCCGGCAGGTTTTCTGGGCACCCGGCGAAGTGGGATATCCGTCGAATCTCCGATAGGCGCCTCCTATCGGCTCACAGGATTCACTTCTTTGACGCCCTGCGGCGGCGGCCCGCACACTGGACTGCGGAAATCCAGGAATGGCCGAAAAGCCGGAAACGGGGCAGGAAAGCGCATGGGCAGCACTGAGGAAATGCCCGTGCCCGGTACCGCCCGCTGGCTCCCGGCGGCCGCCGCCGTCGCCGTCGCCGCCTGGGGCGCCAACCAGTTCACCGCACTGGCCACCGTGTACCGGGCGCGCACCGACTGGTCGGCGCTCTCGCTGGCCGCGATGTTCTCGGTCTACCTGCTCGGCCTGCTGCCCGGACTGCTGCTGGGCGGGCCCGCCGCGGACCGGTACGGCCGGCGGCGGACGGTGCGCGGCGCGCTGGGTCTGTCCGCCGCCGCCAGCGTGGTGCTGGCGCTGCCGGACGAGCCCTCGGTGTACGCCGCCCGGCTGGCCACCGGCTTCGCGGCCGGGCTGGTCTTCCTGGCCGGGACGGCCTGGCTGCGCGAGCTCTCCGGGCCCGCCGTCCCGCCCGAGCGGAGCGCCCGCCGGGCGATGTACGCCACCGGTACGGGCTTCGCGGCGGGCGCGCTGGCCTCCGGGGTGATCGCCGAGTGGCTGCCCGGCCCGACGGTGCTGCCCGCCCTCGCCCATGCGCTGGGCTGCCTGCTGGTGCTGCGGGCCACCCGCGGACTGCCGGAGACCGCCCGGAGCCACGGCCTCGGCGGCAGCGGCAATGGCGGGAGCGACAACGGCAGCGGACCGGCGGCCGTCCGCCACCCCCGGTTCCGCGCCGTCCGCCACCCCCGGTTCCGCGCCGTCCACCACCCCCGGTTCCGCTACGTGGTCCTGCCCGCCAGCCCGGCCGTGCTCGGCGCCGCCACGGTGGCGTACGTGGTGCTGCCGCCGCTGGTCGCCGACCGGGTGCCCGGCTACGCGCCGCTGTTCAGCGGCCTGGTCGCGGCGCTGACCCTGGCCACGGGCGTGGTCGCCCAGCCCTTCGCCGCCCGGCTGGACGACGCGGACAGTGCCCGGGCCACCCTCACCGCGATGGCCACGGTGATCGCCGGGCTGCTGCTCGGCGCCCTCGCCGCCGCCCTCGACTCGGTGGGCCTGGTGGTGGCCGCCGCCCTCGTCCTCGGCACCGGGTACGGGCTGACGCTCGGCGCGGGGCTGCACGAGGTGGAGCGGCTGACCCCGCGCGCCTCCGGGCCGAGCTCCGCCTCCCTCTACCAGAGCATCACCTCCAGCGGCTTCCTCACCCCGCTGCTGCTCGCCGGCACCGCCGGCCACGCCTCCTACCCGGCGCTGCTGGCGGGCATGGCGGCCGTCGGCCTGCTCTGCCTGGCGGTCACCGCCGCGCACAGCCGCCGCCACCTGCCCGACCCGCCGGACCCGTACGCCGCCGCCAGGAGGGAGGATTCATCCGTACAGACCTGACGGAGACCATCGAGGAGCCGACGACCATGGGCCGAGTGACCGTCCCCCGCAGAGTGCTGCGCCTGCGCCAGGGCGCGCCCTCGTACCGTCCCGACACCCTGGCCGCCGAGGAGCCGATGGAGATCCGGGTCGGCGGGCGCGCGCTGACGGTGACCATGCGCACCCCGGGCAGCGACTTCGACCTGGCGGCCGGGTTCCTGGTCAGCGAGGGCGTGGTGCACGCCGCCGAGCAGGTGGCCGGCATCCGCTACTGCGCCGGCGCCACCGCCGACGGGGGCAACACCTACAACGTGGTGGACGTCCTGCTCGCCCCCGGTGTGCCGGCGCCCGACGCCTCGCTGGAACGCAACTTCTACACCACCTCCTCCTGCGGCCTGTGCGGCAAGGCGAGCCTGGACGCGGTGCGCACCACCGCGCCGTGGAGCGTCGCCGGGGACGGGCTGCGCGTGACCCCCGCGCTGCTCTCCGCGCTGCCCGACCGGCTGCGCGCCGCCCAGAAGGTCTTCGACAGCACCGGTGGCCTGCACGCGGCCGGGCTGTTCGACTCCGACGGGCAGCTGCTCTGCCTGCGCGAGGACGTGGGCCGGCACAACGCGGTGGACAAGGTGGTCGGCCACGCGCTGCGCGAGGGCCTGCTGCCGGCCCGCGGCACGGTGCTGATGGTCAGCGGGCGGGCCTCCTTCGAGCTGGTGCAGAAGGCGGTGATGGCGGGCATCCCGGTGCTCGCGGCGGTCTCCGCGCCGTCCTCGCTGGCCGTGGACCTCGCGGAGGAGAGCGGGCTGACCCTGGTCGGCTTCCTGCGCGGCGACTCGATGAACGTCTACACCCGCACCGACCGCGTCGACACCACCGCTCCGGCCACCACGGCCGACGCCGCCCCCGCCACCACCGGAGTCGAGTAGGCGATGCTGTTCCGCCAGCTCGAGTACCTCGTCGCGCTCGCCCGGGAGCGCCACTTCGCCCGCGCCGCCCAGGCCTGCCACGTCTCCCAGCCCGCCCTCTCCGAGGCGCTGCGCAAGCTGGAGGACGAGCTGAAGGTGCTGCTGGTGCGGCGCGGCCGCGCCTACGAGGGCCTGACTCCCGAGGGCGAGCGGATCGTGCTGTGGGCGCAGCGCATCCTGGCCGACCGGGACGCCCTCCGGGACGAGGTGGACGCGCTGCGCACCGGCCTGAGCGGACGGCTGCGGATCGGCTCGGTGCCGACCGCCTCGGGCGCCGTGTCGCTGCTCACCGGGCCGTTCTGCACCGCCCACCCGCTGGCGGCCGTGGAGCTGTCCACCGACCTTCGGTCCGATGAACTCCTGCGCCAGGTACGGAACTTCGAGATCGACGCGGGCGTCACCTACCTGCCCGGACCGGGCGAGGACGATCTGCGCGCACTCCCGCTGTACGAGGAGCGGTACGTCCTGCTGACCGGTCTGGCCGACGAGCCGGCCCAGCACCCGCGGGCGACCTGGGAGCAGGCCTCCCGGCTGCCGCTGTGCCTGCTGCACCCGGGCATGCAGGGCCGCCGGGTGCTGGACGAGGTGTTCGCGGGGCTCGGGCTGGCGCCGACGCCCCGGGTCGAGACGGACTCGGTGGCCTCGCTCTTCGCCCACGTCCGCACCGGGCACTGGGCGAGCGTCGTGCCGTACGCGTGGCTGCACGTGTTCGGCGTGCCGCGCGGGATGCGGGCGGTCCCGCTGACGGAACCGGCGCACAGCGCGCCGATCGGACTGGTGATCGCCGCCCGGGAGCCCGGCTCGGTGATGGCCCGCGCACTGCTGGAGGTCGCCCGGCGCACCGAGGTGGCCACCGTGCTCGGCAGCCTGCCGGCGGCGTGATCGCCCGGGCCCGAGGCCGGGGACCGGGGCATGACCGTCCGGGCCGGGACCGGGGCATGACCGCCCGAGCCGCTACCGCCCGACGCGCGGGGTCCGCCCGAGCCGGGACCGCCCGACGCGCGGGGTCCGGCCTCCGGACGTAGCGTCGACTGCAACGCCGGGTGTCCGACCCCCGTGCGACGGAAGGCGAGGCCCGTGACCACCTCCGACGACGCCGTCACCACTCCCCCGCAGGAGCCCCCGGGGCAGGAGGAGGTCGGCCCCTCCCCCGCCGGCCCGCCCCACGCCCAGCCGTACCACCACCCGGCCGCCGGCTGGGGCGCCGCCAAGAGCGTCACCCGCTTCCTGGTGCGCGAGGGCGCGTACCTGGACGGGCCGCGGGCGGTGATGCGGATGAACCACGAGAAAAGCGGCTTCGACTGCCCCGGCTGCGCCTGGCCCGACGACACCAAGGGCCTGCACCTGGACATCTGCGAGAACGGCATCAAGCACGTCACCTGGGAGATGACCCGCAAGCGGGTCGGCCGGGAGTTCTTCGCCGCCCACACGGTGACCGAGCTGTCCGGGTGGAGCGATTTCGCGCTGGAGGACCAGGGGCGGCTCACCGAGCCGATGGTCTACGACCCGGACAGCGACCGCTACGTCCCGATCGGCTGGAAGGACGCGTTCGCCCTGGTCGGCCGCACCCTGCGCGGGCTGGACGACCCCAACCGGGCCGCGTTCTACACCTCCGGCCGGCTCGGCAACGAGGCGACCTTCCTCTACCAGCTGATGGCCCGCGAGCTGGGCACCAACAACCTGCCCGACTGCTCCAACATGTGCCACGAGGCCAGCGGCCGGGCCCTGCAGGCCTCGCTCGGCACCGGGAAGGGGACGGTCGACCTCAAGGACTGGGAGGTCACCGACGCCCTGTTCATCCTGGGCGTCAACGCGGCCTCCAACGCGCCCCGGATGCTCACCTCGCTGGCCGAGGCGTACAAGCGGGGCGCGCAGATCGTGCACGTCAATCCGCTGGTCGAGGCGGCGGCGACCCGGACGATCATCCCGCACGACTTCACCGACATGGCGCTGAACCGGGCCACCCGCACCAGCACCCTGAACCTCCAGCCGCGGATCGGCGGCGACATGGCGCTGCTGCGCGGCATGGCGAAGGCGATCCTGGAGCAGTCCGCGTCCGACGACCGGGCGCTGGACCGGCTGTTCATCGACCGCCACACCAGCGGGTTCGAGGCGTACCGCGAGGTCTGCCTGGCCACGCCCTGGGAGGAGATCGAGCGGCAGAGCGGGCTGGACCGGGCCGAGATCCTCAAGGCGGCGCGGGTCTACCGGGAGGCCGACCGCTCGATCTTCAGCTGGTGCCTGGGCGTCACCCAGCACGAGCACGGGGTGGACACCGTCCGGGAGATCGTCAACCTCCTGCTGCTGCGCGGCAATCTGGGCCGGGAGGGGGCCGGCCCCTCCCCGGTGCGCGGGCACAGCAACGTCCAGGGCAACCGCACCTGCGGCATCGACCACCGCCCCGACGGCACGTTCCTGGACCGGCTCGCCGAGGTGTGCGGGATCGAGCCGCCGCGCGAGCACGGGCTGGACACCGTCGGCACGATCGAGGCGATGCGGCGCGGCGACATCACGGTGTTCGTCGGCATGGGCGGCAACTTCGCGCTCGCCGCCCCGGACACCCCGTACACCTACCAGGCCCTGGAGTCCTGCGAGTTGACCGTCCAGGTGAGCACCAAGCTGAACCGCAGCCACCTGGTGCACGGGCGGGCCGCGCTGATCCTGCCGTGCCTGGGCCGGACCGAGAAGGACCACCAGCGGGCCGGGGTGCAGTCCACCTCGGTCGAGGACTCGATGAGCATGGTGCACCTGTCGGTCGGCATGAAGCGCCCGGCCTCGCCGCACCTGCTCTCCGAGCCCGCGATCGTCGCCGGGATGGCCCGCGCGGCGCTGCCGGACAGCTCCACCCCCTGGGAGTGGTACATCGAGGACTACGACCGCATCCGCGACACCATGGCCCAGGTCCTCGACGGCTTCGAGGACTTCAACCGCCGGGTGCGGCTGCCGCTGGGCTTCCGGATCAAGCAGCCGGCCCGCGAGCTGGTCTTCGACACCCGCTCCGGCAAGGCCGAGTTCTCCGCCGCCCCGCTGCCCGACGTCGTTCCCGAACCGGGCATCCTGGCGCTGGGCACGATGCGCTCGCACGACCAGTGGAACACCACCATCTACTCGGACAACGACCGCTACCGGGGCGTGCGGAACCTGCGCACCCTGGTGTTCATGAACCGGGACGACATGCGCGAGCGCGGCCTGGAGGAGTTCGACCGGGTGGACGTCACCAGCACCGCCCGGGACGGGTCCACCCGCTCGGTGCACGGCTACCTGGCCGTCCCGTACGACATCCCGCGCGGCTGCGCGGCCGGGTACATGCCGGAGCTGAACGTGCTGTGCGCGATCGGCGACTACAGCACCCAGAGCGACCAGCCGATCATGAAGCACCTCAAGGTGACCGTCGCCAAGGCGTCCTGACCGGCCAGGACACCCGACCGCCCCGGCCGCCCGGCCCCGGCGGTCAGGCGTCCTGGCCGGAGGGCTGGGGCGTCCAGCGGTGCAGGCCCTTGCGGTCGTAGTAGCGGGTCATCCCGAAGCCGAACAGCAGGGCCAGCGCCGCGCCGATTCCGATCATGACCCAGCCGCGGGCGAGCCCGGCGTCGGCCCTGGCGTCGAAGAAGAGGATCGCCCGGATGCCGTCGCTGAGCTGGCGCATCGGCTCGAAGAGGCTCAGGAAGCGGTAGAAGCCGGGGACCGCCTGGAGCGGGATGGTGGCACCGGAGGAGGGCAGCGCCAGCGCGATGAAGACGAACATCGACACCAGCTGCCCGATCCCGCCGAACGCGGCGTTGATCGCCTGCACCCCGAGGCCCACGGCGAGGCTGGCGCAGTAGGCGAAGATCCACAGCTGTGCCAGGTGCGGGGCGTCCATGCCCAGGACGCCGACCGAGCAGAGCACCACGAGCGAGGTGGTGAGCAGCATGATCCCGGCCGTCATGACCATCTTGAGCAGCAGGGTCTGGGTGCGGTTGATCGGGACGGTCGGGCGGCGGGTGTGCCAGGGGCCGATCTCGCTGTCGCTGTAGCCGAGCGCGCCGTCGACGCCGCTGTGGACGATGTTGCCGCCGATGAAGCCGGTCAGCACGGCCAGCAGGGTGAAGTAGAAGGCGCTCAGGCCGAGCCCGCTGTGGCCGCCGATCGGGTGGCCGACCCGGGTGGTGACGGCGATCGGGTCGGCGAGCAGCAGCCGGGCGGTGGCTCCGGTGTCCGGACCCGGGGCACCGGAGGCCGGTACGGCGGCCAGCAGCTGCCCGCCGAGCGCCGACGAGGCCTGGTGGGCGGCGTTCTGGGCGATCTGCGCGGCGATCGAGGAGCCGAGGCTGCCCATGCCGGGGTTGGTCAGCACGGTGATGGTCGGCCGCTCGGTGGCGCCGCCGGTGACCAGCGCGGTGACGGCGGCGCTGAAGTCCTTCGGCACGACCAGCGCGCCGTAGACCTTGCCGGCGGCGAGCTGTTCGCTCAGTCCGGCCGCGTCCACCTGCCGCCACTGGACGGTGCTGTCGGGAGTGCCGGCCACCACGGCGGCGGCCAGCCGGGCGCCGAGGGGCTCCGCCTGCCCGGGCGGCGGCGGGCCCTGGTCCTCGTTCACCAGGGCGATCGGCAAATGGTGCAGGTGCCCGCTCGGGTTGAGGATGCCGCCCATGTAGAGCAGGGAGAGGAGGACGGCCAGCAGGCAGCACAGGACGCCCGGGAAGAGCCACAGTTTCGGGTTCCGTGCGAGCGTCAGCGCCCGCGCCTGCCGGGGAGGCCCCTGGGAGTCTGCGGTCGCCATGCCACCCCTCGGGTTCGGGCACGACCTGGTGCCGGTGCCGGTACGGCGGGAAGTCGTTCCGTGGCGGCCCGGCGGCCAAACCCCCGTCACCCGGCCGGCCGCCGCCCGCCCCGGGGCGCGGACGGGCAGCCGCGGACAGCGGCGGGCGCGGGCGGGAAGCGGCGGGCAGCGACGGCAGGCACCGGCGTACGCCGACAGAAAGGTAAAGATTTTACCAAGTGCGCAAGTATCGCTCCCGGGCGGGACTAAGCTCTGACGAGTTGGGGTGAACCGGCGGTCGCGTCGCGCGGGCCGGTGAGCTCCTTGCCGCGTCGATGACACGCACCACGGGGTGCGCCGGCCGGGAGGAGGCGAGAGACATGGATTGCAGTAGTCCGGGCCACAGTTGCCCCTGCCCCCGCCTGCCCTCGCACACCTCCGGCATGCGGTAACACCTTTCCCCGCAGCACGTCCTGACGATCCGTCACCATTCTTCGGAAGTCATCAGCGACGACGGCACGCCATGTCCGCACGCGGCTCCGCCGTGCCCGCACGCCACCGTACGGGCCGCGCAGCCGCGCGCCGATGCGCCGTGCCCGCCCGCGGGGAGAGCCGCCGCCTGCCTCCGAACCGCCCCTCCGGGGCCCAGGGAGGAAACCCATGACCACCCACGCCACGCTCGACTCCGCTCCGCCCGAGCCGCGTTCGGCCGTCCTCGACGACGCGCACGTCGGCGACATCAAGGGCGCGCTCGGCACCATCCGGCTCGACGACACCACGCCCAGGCACGGCCTGTCGGCGAGACTGAAGACCCTGCTCGCGATCGTCGGGCCCGGCCTGATCGTGATGGTCGGCGACAACGACGCCGGCGCCTTCTCCACCTACGGCCAGGCCGGGCAGAACTACGGCACCCAACTGCTGTGGACGCTGCTGATGCTGGTCCCGGTGCTGTACGTCAACCAGGAGATGGTGCTGCGGCTGGGCGCCGTCACCGGCGTCGGCCACGCCCGGCTGATCCTGGAGCGCTTCGGCAAGTTCTGGGGCGCGTTCAGCGTGATCGACCTGTTCCTGCTGAACGCGCTGACGCTGGTCACCGAGTTCATCGGGGTCACGCTCGCGGCCGGGTACCTGGGCCTGCCGAAGGCGGCCTCGGTGGTGCTCGCCGCCGGGATCATCATCGCCTCGGCCTTCACCGGCTCGTTCCAGCGCTTCGAGCGGGTCGCCGTGACACTGTGCCTGGGCTCGCTGCTGCTGGTGCCGATCTACTTCATGGTCCACCCGAAGACCTCGCGGATGGCGCACGACTTCGTGGTGCCCGCCATGCCCGGCGGCTCGGGCGGACTGGCGGCCGTGATGCTGGTGATCATCTCCATCGTCGGCACCACCGTGGCGCCCTGGCAGCTGTTCTTCCAGCAGTCGTACGTCATCGACAAGCGGATCACCCCGCGCTTCATGGCGTACGAGAAGGCCGACCTCTGGATCGGCATCGTGATCGTGATCGTCGGCGCCGCCGCCATGATGGGCCTCACCGCCGCCGCCTTCGCGGGCACCGACGGCTTCGGGCACTTCTCCGACGCGGCCGCCGTCGCCCGGGGCATCGAGGACAAGGCCGGGCACCTGGCCGGCGTGCTGTTCGCCATCGCCCTGCTGGACGCCTCGATCATCGGCGCCTTCGCGGTGTCCCTGTCCACCGCCTACGCGATCGGCGACGTCTTCGGCATCAGGCACTCGCTGCACCGCGGGGTGAAGGGCGCCAAGGGCTTCTACGGGATCTACGCGGGCCTGGTGGCCGCGGCGGCGGCGATCACGCTGCTCTCCACCGACTACACCCAGGGCCTGATGACCCAGTTCGTCCAGGTGCTGGCCGGGGTGCTGCTGCCCTCCGCGACCGTCTTCCTGCTGCTGCTCTGCAACGACCGCGCGGTGCTGGGCCCCTGGACGAACGGGCCGCGGACCAACGCCTTCACCTCGCTGGTGGTCGGCGTCCTGGTGATGCTCTCCCTGATCCTCACCGCCGCCGTGGTCTGGCCCGGCATCGGCTCCGGGGCGATCCTCCGGATCATGGCCGGCTGCGGCGTGGCGGGCGTGCTCGTCGCCGGGTACTCCTTCACCTTCGGGCGCCGCGGCACCAAGGAGGACCCCGTCGACCGCACCGGCCGGGAGAACTGGCGGATGCCCCCGCTGGAGACCCTCGACAAGCCGGTGCTGTCCACCGCCCGCAAGGTCGGCATGGGCGCGCTGCGCGCCTATCTGCTGATCGCGACGGCCATGGTCGTCGTCAAGATCGTCCAGACCGCGCTGAACCACTGAGCCGACCACGAAGGAGCCCCCGCGCCATGGTCCCGCACCGCCCCAGGCTCGACGCCGTCTTCTCGCACCACCCCGCCCCGGGCCGGCGCCCGGCCCCGCGACCCGCGCCCGCGCCCGGCCTGGTGGTGGACACCGACCAGCGCACCGTCACCGTCGAGGGCCGGCACGTCACCATGCCGTACCTGGAGTTCGAACTGCTCGCGCACCTGGTCGGCAACCCGCTGCGGGTGCACTCCCGGCGCCAGCTGATGGAGAACGTCTGGGGCCGCCCGGACACCGGCGACTCCCGCACCGTCGCCACCCACATCGCCCGGATCCGGCGCAAGCTCGGCCCCGGGCACCGGGAGGCGATCGCCACCGTCCGGCAGATCGGCTACAAGTACGACCCCCGGCTGGCCCGGACCGCCTGACCCCGGCCCGGGACGGCGCGCCCCCGGGACGGGACACGGCGCCCCGCCCGGGGCCGGGCGCACCCGGTGGCCCCGTGGGGGGCGGGGCGGGTTTGCGTACGGACGTCCCGAGGGAGCAGACTGCCCGGGTTTGCCCCGGAGGTACCGCCATGACCCTGACGAAGCCCGCCCCGGGCCGGTCCCGGAGCCCGCTGCCGGGCCTGTCCCGGGGCTCACTGCCCACCCGGACCGCGCACCGGCTCGGCGGGCGGGTCTGGACGGACCTGGTCGTCGCGGCCGCCGTCCTGGTCCTGCTCTACCTCGTGCTGCGGCTCGGCCAGGGCGGCGCCGTCCGCTTCTCCACCACCCGGGACGCGGCCGTCGACACCGACCCGGCCCGGCTGCCGTACGACGCGGCGCGCTCGCTGCTGCGGATGTTCGCCGCGCTCGCCCTCTCGATCGTCTTCACCTTCTGCTACGCCTACGCCGCCGCCCGCAGCCGCCGGCTGGAACGGGTGCTGATCCCGGCGCTGGACATCCTCCAGTCGGTGCCAGTGCTCGCCTTCCTGAGCCTCGCGGTCTCCGGTTTCCTCGCCCTCTTCCCCGGCTCGGTGCTCGGCCTCGAATGCGCCGCCGTGTTCGCCATCTTCACCTCCCAGGCGTGGAACATGACCTTCGCCTTCTACCAGGCGCTGGTCTCGCTGCCCCGCGAACTCGACGAGCTGTCCCGCTCCTTCGGGTTCAGCCGGTGGACGCGGTTCTGGAAGGTCGAGCTGCCCTCGGGCATGATCGGCCTGGTCTGGAACGGCATGCTCGGCTTCGGCGGCGGCTGGTTCTTCCTGGTCGCCTCCGAGGCGATCACCGTGGACGGCCGGCGGTACGCGCTGCCCGGGGTCGGCTCGTACGCGGGCGCGGCCATCGCCGCCGGGGACCTCGGCCGGGTCGGCTGGGCCATCGCCACCATGGTGGTCCTGGTGGTCGGCGTGAACTTCCTGTTCTGGCGGCCGCTCACCGCCTGGGCCGAACGCTTCAAGAACGAGCAGTCCGAGGCCACCGAGGTGCAGCGCTCGGTCGTGCTGGACCTGCTGCGCCGCTCCCGGCTGCCCGCCGCGCTCGGCCGCGCGCTGCGCCCCGCCGGACGGGCCCTGAACCGGGCCGGGCGGGTGTTCGGCACCGCCGACCGCCCGCCGGCCGTCCACCCCGGCCGGCGGCGGGCCGGGGACGTGGCCTTCGCCCTCGTCGCGGGCGGCATCGTGCTGTGGGGCCTCGTCGACCTCGGCCGCTACCTGGCCGACCGCACCGGCCTCGGCGTCTTCGGCGAGCCGCTGCTGCTCGGGCTCGCCACCCTCGCCCGGGTGGTGGTGCTGGTCGCGGTGGCCACCGCGGTCTGGGTGCCGATCGGCGTGAAGATCGGCTTCTCGCCCCGGCTGACCAGGATCGCCCAGCCCGTCGTCCAGGTGCTGGCCGGCTTCCCCGCCAACTTCCTCTTCCCCCTGGTGGTCTGGCTGCTGCTGCGCACCGGGGTGTCGATCGACCTCGGCGGCATCCTGCTGATGGCCCTCGGCTCCCAGTGGTACATCCTGTTCAACGCCATCGCCGGTGCCATGGCCGTCCCCGCCGACCTGCGCGAGGCCATGGACGACCTCGGCGTACGCGGGTGGCAGCGCTGGCGGCGGCTGATCCTCCCCGGCGTCTTCCCGGCGTACGTCACCGGCGGCATCACCGCCTCCGGCGGCGCCTGGAACGCCTCCATCGTCGCCGAGGTGGTCACCTTCGGCTCCACCACGCTGACCGCGACCGGCCTCGGCGCTTACATCGCCCGGGCCGCCGAGCGCGGCGACCACCCCCACCTGCTCGCCGGGGTCGCGGTGATGAGCCTGTACGTCGTCGCCCTCAACCGTCTGCTCTGGCGCCGGCTGTACCGGCTGGCCGAGCGCCGCTACTCGCTGTAGTCCGGAGTCCGCCGATGCGCTTCCCGTTCCGCAACCGTGCCGCCGAGCCCGCACCCGCCCCCGCCCCCCACGAGGACAGGGACGGGGAGGCGCTGCTGGAGACCACCGGTCTGACCAAGTCCTACGCCGGGGCCGCCGGCGAACTGCCGGTGCTCTCCGGCATCGACCTCACCGTCCGGGCCGGCGAGGTCGTCGCCGTGCTCGGACGCTCGGGCTCCGGCAAGTCCACCCTGCTGCGCTGCCTGGCCGGCCTGGTCCCGCCCAGCTCCGGCACCATCCGCTACCGCGGCACCCCGCTCACCGGCGCCAACCCCGGCACCGCGCTGGTCTTCCAGACCTTCGCGCTGCTGCCCTGGCTGACCGTGCGGCAGAACGTCGAACTCGGCCTGGAGGCCCGCGGTGTCCCGCCCCGGGAACGCGCCCGGGCCGCCGACCAGGCCATCGACCTGATCGGCCTGACCGGCTTCGCCTCCGCCTACCCCAAGGAGCTCTCCGGCGGCATGCGCCAGCGGGTCGGCTTCGCCCGGGCACTGGTCGTCGAACCGGACGTGCTGATGATGGACGAGCCGTTCTCCGCCCTCGACGTGCTCACCGCCGAGAACCTGCGCGGCGAGCTGATGGAGCTGTGGGAGTCCGGCCAGTTCCCCACCCGGGCCGTCGTCCTGGTCACCCACAACATCGAGGAGGCGGTGCTGATGGCGGACCGCATCGTGGTCCTCGGCGCCCGCCCGTACGGGACGATCCGGGAGACCGTGGAGGTCGCCCTGGAGCGGCCGCGCGACCGCGACTCGGCCGCCTTCGACGAGCTGGTGGACCGGGTGTACCGGATCATGACCGGCCGGCCCAAGGACACCCGCCCGTCCGGCCGCACCGAACCCGACCCCGAGCGGCGCACCGTCGCCGCCACCCCGCTGCCCACCGCCGGCGTGGACGGCCTCTCCGGTCTCGCCGAGACGATCGCCCACCGGGGCGGGAGCTGCGACCTGGCCGGCCTCGCCGACGAACTCGGCCTGGACATCGACGACCTGCTCCCCCAGGTCGACGCCCTCGACCTGCTGGGCTTCGCCGAGGTCCACGGCGACGACCTGCTGCTCACCGGGACGGGCGCCGCCTACACCGGGGCCGACGCCCAGGAGGCCCGCGCCGTCTTCGCCGCCGCCGCCCTGGAGGTCCCGCTGATCAAGCTGATCGCCAACAGCCTCGGCGGCCGGCCCGGCGCCACCGTCCGCACCGGCTTCCTGCGCGACCTGCTCGGCCGCCACTACACCGACGAACAGACCGACCGGCAGCTGGAGACCGCCACCGACTGGGGCCGCTACGCGGGGCTCTTCGCGTACGACGCCGACCGGCAGGAGTACCGGCTGGCGGCGCCGGGCCGCTGACCGGCCCGGCCGCACGCCGACGCCCCCGGGCGAGGCGGCCGGGGAGGGCTCAGCCGGTCGCCGGGCGGCGGCGCACCGCGCGGGCCGCGCGGGCGAAGGGCTGGGGCGCGGTGGCACCGGCCGGGGCGGCGCCGTCGTCGTCGCCGTCGCGGCGGGCGGGCAGGTCGTGGGCGATCAGCGCGGCCTCGGTGAGCAGCCCGCGCACCTCGGTGGCCCGGTAGAAGATCCGCGTCCCCTCCCGGCGCGCCACCACCAGCCCGGCCGCGCGCAGCTTCGCCAGGTGCTGCGAGGTCGCCGACACGTGCGCCCCCAGCAGTTCGGCCAGCTCGCTCACCGGCAGCTCCCGGTGGCTCAGCGCCCACAGCAGCCGGTACCGCGACGGGTCCGCCACCGCCTTCAGCACCGCCACCGCCCGCTCCGCCGCCTCGGCGTCCCAGGCCTCTTCCCGCGCACCACCCATACAGGGATCGTACCGACGCCCGCCGGCCCGCCGACCTGCCCCTCGAACGATGGCACCGGACGGGCCGGGGGCGTGTCCGATGGGCCCTGTCGGATCAGGGAGCGGCGTCGGGGCGCGGCGTCGGGGCGCGGGCGTCGCGAGGTGGAGGTGGGGCGCCTCCAGGCCGCCGGGCCGGGAGCGCGCCGCGCACCCGGCGAAGGTCCGCAGGACACGCCCCGGCTCCGCCGCCGGCGCCCCGAAGGGCCTCGCGGCGTTCCGGGAGGCCGTTCCAGGCGGGTGTGGAACCGCAGGTCAGAGGGGGTGGAACCGTTCCAGCGTCCCGGCTCGGCGGGGAGGTCTGGCGGGCCGGCCGGGCGACGGACCAGAGTGCTGCCCAGCGGTCGGCGCCGACGGCCCGCCGCCTTCCTCGCCTCCTTCATCCGCAACCTCACGGGGGAACCTCCATGTCCGCTCGCCGTGCCCTGTTCGTCCCGGCCGCCCTCGCCCTGGGCGCCGCCCTCACCCTGACCGCCTGCGGGCCGGACGGCGGCGACGCGGGCCGGCCCGCGAAGCCCGCCGGGACCATCGCGGCCGGCACCGCCCCCGGTGCCGCGGCACCCGCCGCGCCCGCCGACCGGCCGACCGCCGGCGCTCCGGCCCCGGCGGCCCCGGCCACCGCGGCGCCCGCCGCAGGCGGCTCCGCCCGCCCGAAGACCCCCGTGGTCCCCGCCACGGGCGGCGGGGCCGTGACCGGCGGCGACGAGGCGTACGCCTACACCCACCCCTGCAAGGCCGACAAGCTGACGGTCAAGGTGTCCGCCCGGGCCGGGTCGCCCGACCAGCGGGTGATCGAGGTGCACAACCAGGGCACCGCCTACTGCGGACTGAGCTACTACCCGCTCATCGGTCTCGGCAGCTCGAAGGCCCCCCAGCACGGCGCCGACCTCACCCCGCTGGTTCCGGGCGGGCTGGGCGGCCCGCCGGCCTACGCGCTGGCTCCCGGCCGGAGCACCTACGCGGTGGTGGACCTCAACCCCGGCAGCGGCGGGGTGGCCGACGTGGACCAGCTGAACGTCCTGCCCGACGACCAGATGCCCAACGCCGACACCCGGAACTTCCCACTCGGCGCCGGCGCGAAGGCGGGCAAGCAGCCGAAGCTCGGCCTGTACCGGGAGAGCGTCGCCGACGCGGCGGCCTCCACGGAGACGGCCGGCAGGGGCTGACCTGCCGCTTCGCCCTCCCCTGCCCCGGTCCCCGCCCCGGCCTGCCGGTACCGTGATCCGCGGATCGACGGCATCCCGGACCGGGATGGGGGAAGGGCAGCGGATGAGTGTGGAGACCGAGGAGTTCGCGGCGATGCTGCGCGAACTCAAGGAGCGTTCGGGCCGCAGCTACGGGGCCCTGGCCACCCGGCTGCACGTCAGCACCTCCACCCTGCACCGCTACTGCAACGGCGCCGCCGTACCGACCGAGTACGCGCCGGTGGAGCGGCTGGCCCGGGTCTGCGGGGCCGGCGGCGAGGAACTGGTCGAACTGCACCGCCGCTGGATCCTGGCCGACGCGGCCCGCCGCCGGGAGGCCTCCTCCCCGGGCACCCCGGCCTCCGCCGCACCGGCGCCCGCGCCGACGCCCGCGCCGACGCCCGCACCGCAGCCGCAGCCGGAAGCGGAGCCGCAGCTCCGGCCGGAAGCCGCACCCGACCCGCAGTCCGCCGCCGCGCCGGAGGAGGAACAGGAGGTGACGACCACCCACCCCGTGCCCCCGCCCGCCGGGCCGCGCCGCCGCATCCGCACCCGGGTGCTGCTGAGCGCGACCGCCGTGGTCGCGCTGGCCGCCGTGGTCTCCGGCCTCCTCCTGCGCGACACCGGTGGCACTGGTGCCACCGCGAACGCCGCCGCCTCCCCGCCCGCCGCACCGTCCGTCGCCGCCACCGCGGCGGCCGGTACCGCGCCCACCGGTGCCCCGACGCCGCCGGCCCCCGTGAGCTCGGCCCCCGCGGGCTCGGACGCCGCGGACACCCCGTCCGCCACCGCCTCGGCGCCCCCCGAGGACCTCCCCGCGCCCTTCCACGTCAGTGTCCTCAGCAACAACTGGGGCAGGCTCTGCGACCAGTGGTTCCTCTCCGCCCGCGCCCCCGCCCAGGTGACCCCGCCCCCGTCGTCCACCGGCCGGATCGACAGCTGGGCGGCCTCCCAGCGCCTGGTCCCGGCCGGGCACCTGCGCATCGAGCTGACCGCCCTGGGCTCGAACTCGGACGCCGTCGTGCTGAACTCCATGTCCGTGCAGGTGGTCAGCACCCGGCCCGCCCCCAAGTGGAACGCCTACACGCCCGGGTCCGGCTGCGGCGGCGGGCTCGAACCGGCGGCCTTCGCGGTCGACCTCGACGCGGCCACGCCGCGCGTCGTCCCCGTCCCGGGCCGGGAGGGCGAACGGAAGACCGGCACGACGGACTTCCCGTACCGGATCTCGGCCACCGACCCGCAGGTGATCGACGTGGACGCCGCCACCCGTTCCCAGGACGTCAGCTGGTTCCTCGAACTGGTGTGGACCGGCAAGGACGGCCGCAGGGGCACGATGCGGGTGGACCTCGGTGACCAGCAGCCGTTCCGCACCGTGGGCATGCACGGCGCGCCGAACTACTTCCACAACGGCACCTCCTGGGCCCCGGACCACAACGAGGGCTGAGTCCGGCCGACGGCCGGGGCCGGGAGCGCCCGACCCCTGGCCTACGTCAACGGTGCGGGCATAACCTCGGGGGATGACCGACCGCGTAGTCCCCGAACCGCTGCGCCGTCGGCGTCGCCCCACCAAGCAGGGCGTGGTGCTGTCCGCCGAGCTGATCGTCGGGACCGCGATCCGGCTGATCGGCAGCCACGGCTCCGAGGCGCTCACGGTGCGGCGGCTCGGCGCGGCGCTCGGCGCCGACCCGAGCGCGGTCTACCGCTACTTCCACAGCACCGACGACCTGCTGCTCGCCGTCGCCGACGAGCTGATCGGCCGCGCCCAGCACGGCTGGCGGCCCACCGGCGACTGGCGCGCCGACCTGCGCGCCATCGGCCTGCGCATCCACGCCAGCTACCTGGCCCACCCGCAGGCCGCCATCCTCGCCGCCCACCGCACCACCGGCCGCACCCACGAGATCGCCGCCGTCGAGACGATCCTCGGCGTCCTGCGCACGGCGGGCTTCCCGGACCCGGAGGCCGTCCGGATCTACCACGCCTTCGTCGACCAGAGCCTCGGCTTCGCCGCCCTGGACGCCGCGACGCTCGCCCTCCCGGCCCCCGCCCAGAACGCCGACCTCCAGGTCTGGCAGGCCTCCTACGCCCGGCTCGACGCCGCCGGCCACCCCCACATCGCGGCCACCGCCCACCTGCTCACCACCGACATGCGCCGCAGCGGCTACCCGTACGCCCTGGACCTGCTCCTGGAGGCCGCCGAGGCCCGGCTGCGCGCGGCGGGCGGCTGAGGCCGGCGGGCCGGACGGCGCGGCACCGCCCGGGCCCGGGCACGCCGCCGGCCGCCGGCGGTGAGCCCCCGTACGCCCACCGCCGACGGCCGGTCCGGCCCCTGCCCGGCTCAGTCCGCCGCGTGCACCAGCTCCCCGCCGACGTACGTCCGCAGGACCCGCGCCCGCGCGATCTCCTCCGGCGGCCCGGTGAGGATGTCCCGGTCGAGCACGACCAGGTCCGCGAGCCGCCCGGCCGCCAGCACGCCGGCGTCGTCGTGCCCGTTGAGGTACGCGCTGCCGGCCGTGTACGCGGCGATGGCCGAGCCCAGGTCGAGCCGCTGCTCGGGCAGGAAGACCCGCCCGTCGGTGGCCTCCGGCTCCATCCGGTTGACCGCCACGTGCAGCCCCGCCAGCGGGTCCGGGCTGCTCACCGGCCAGTCGCTGCCCGCCGCCAGGGTGGCGCCGGCCCGCTGGAGGGCTCCGAACGGGTACTGCCAGGCGGCCCGTTCGGGCCCGAGGAAGGGGATGGTCAGCTCGTCCATCTGCGGCTCGTGCGCGGCCCAGAGCGGCTGGATGTTGGCGACGGCGCCGAGCCGGGCGAAGCGCGGGAGGTCGTCCGGGTGGACCACCTGGAGGTGGGCGAGGTGGTGCCGGGCGCCGCGCCGGCCGTTGGCGGTGCGGGCGGCCTCGACGGCGTCCAGCGCCTCGCGCACGGCCCGGTCGCCGAGCGCGTGGAAGTGGACCTGGAAGTCGAGCGCGTCCAGTGCGGTGACGTGGCCGCGCAGCGCCGCCGGATCGACGAAGCTGAGGCCGGAGTTGGCGGTGGCGCAGCCGCAGCCGTCCAGGTAGGGGCTGGTCATCGCGGCGGTGAAGTTCTCCGCGATGCCGTCCTGCATGATCTTCACCGAGCCGGCCCGGAACCGTCCGTGGCTCAACTCCGCGCGTCGCCGCACGAGTTCGGGGATCTGTTCGGCGCCCCGGTCCCGCTCCCACCACAGTGCGCCGGTCACCCGGGCGGTCAGCGCGCCGGAGCGGGCGGCGGCCAGGTAGGCGTCCGACGGGTCCGGCTGGCCGTTGAACGCGCCGAGCAGCGCGTCCTGCCAGCCGGTGATGCCGAGCGAGTGCAGCAGCCGCTGGGCGCGCAGCAGCCCGTCGAGCCGGTCGGCGGCGGTCGAGGGCGGCACCAGCCGGGCGACCAGGGCGGTGGCGCCCTCCTGGAGGGTGCCGCCGGGGGTGCCGTCGGCCTCGCGCTCGATCCGTCCGTCGGCCGGGTCGGGGGTGTCGGCGGTGATCCCGGCGAGTTCCAGCGCCCTGGTGTTGGCCCAGGCGCCGTGGTGGTCCCGGTTGGTCAGGTAGACGGGCCGGTCGGGCACGACGGAGTCGAGCAGCTGCCGGGTGGGCAGGCCGCCCTCGAAGCTCTCCATCGACCACCCGCTGCCGGTGATCCACTCCTGCTCCGGGTTGGCGTCGGCGTAGGCCCGGACGCGCTCCAGGTAGTCGGCGACGCCGACCGTCCCGGTGAGGTCGCAGGAGGCCAGCTCGGCGCCGCCGAACACCGCGTGGATGTGCGCGTCCTGGAAGCCGGGCAGCAGCAGCTTGCCGGTGAGGTCGACGACCTCCGTCCTCGGCCCGATCAGCTCCCGGACCTCGTCGTGCCCGACGGCGGTGATCCGTTCGCCGACGACCGCCAGGCCGCTCGCCCGGGTGCGGGCCGCGTCGCCGGTGTGGACGGGGCCGTGGGTGAAGACCAGATCGGCCTCGGTCATGGGTGGTGCTCCGTTCTCGCGTCCTCGTGATTCGTCCTGCCGTGCTGCTGGGTCACTCGGCCACGGCGCCCTCCCGCAGGAAGTACGGCGAGCGCCGCCGCCAGCGGGCCCAGGCCGCCGCCGGCAGCCCGCTGACCACCATCATGATCACCACGGACAGCTCGAACCACCCGTTGTCCGCGGCGAGTTCGAAGTGGTCCGTGGAGTCGTAGAAGCTCCAGGCCAGGTACCCGCCGACGGCCAGCAGCGCCGCCGCGCCCAGCAGCGGCCCGACGACCGCGCGCAGCCCCTCCGGCAGGTCGGTGCGCAGCAGCCCGCGGAACCGGACGGCGGCGGCGACGGCGGTCAGCGCGTAGTAGAGCGCGACGACGATGCCGATCGCGTTGACCGCGGCCGAGATCAGGTCGTTGACGGTCGGGATGGCGATCGAGGCCAGCGCCAGCACGACCGCGACGCCGGTGATCAGCAGGGTGCCGACGGCGGGCGTGGCGTGCCGGGGGTGCAGCCGGGTCCAGACCGGGCCGAGCACCCGGTCGCGTCCCATCGCGTACATCCCGCGGGCGGTCGGGATCACCGAGGACTGCAGCGAGGCCACGGCGGAGAACATCAGCGCGATCAACGGCAGTGCCGCCAGCGGCTGTTCGGCGAGCTTGGTGCCGAAGTAGGTCAGCCCGTGGGCGCCGTTGTCGGCCAACTCGTCGATCGGCAGCACCCGTTGGAAGGCCGTTCCGGCGAGCAGGAACAGCGCCAGCATCACCACCAGGGCCAGCAGACCGCCCCGGGAGGCGTCCCGCGGGTCGCGCACCTCCTCGCCGACGCTGAACACCGACTCGAAGCCCCAGTAGCAGAACACCGCGAGCACCATGCCCTGGGCGACCGCGTCGAAGGACGGGATGTCGAAGGGGTTGTACCACTGGAGCGAGAACGGCTGGTCGCCGGCGAACAGCCCGTAGCCGCAGAAGCCGAGCAGCACGGCGTACTCGAAGACCAGCAGCGCCTTCTGCAGCCTGGCCGCCAGGTCCAGCCCGCGCACCGCGACCAGTGCGGCGCCCACCAGCACCACCAGGCCGATCAGGGTGCACTGGACGGTCGAGTCGGCGTCGAGCCGCAGCCCGGCGACGCTGCGGACGTGGGCCTGGTCCAGCAGCTGGACGATCGAGGAGCCGGTGACGGTCGTGGTGTACGCCATGAAGACCACGGTCCCCACGGTGTTCACCCACCCGGTCAGGAAGCCCAGCCAGGGGCTGAGGATGCGCCCGACCCACCGGTAGCTGCTGCCCGCGTCCGGCTCGACGGCGTTCAGGCGCCCGTACCCTCCGGCGATGGCGAGCACCGGCAGGAAGGCCAGCAGCATGATCGCCGGAAGGTGCAGGCCGACCACCCCGGCCATCAGGCCCAGGCCGATCCCGATGCTGCTGGTGGCGGCCGTGCTGGAGGCGGCGATCACCGCTCCGTCCACCAGGCCGAGCGACTTGCGCATCGTGACGTGGGAGCCTCGCGCGTCCGCTCTCGGGCCGCCGCCCGTGTCCTTCACCGTCGATGCCAACGGATCACCGCCTTGGTCGTGGGGTGCGCGTGTGGGGGAATCCCGGCACCGGTCGCAGAGGGTGACGCGGGCGGGAAGTGCGAGCCATGAAACCGGCGGCCCCGTCACACGTCAATGGCGTTGTCATAAGCCTCCGCGCCGCCGCCCCCCTGTCTGCCCCGTCCCCGCCCGTCCCCGCCCGGACCGGACCGGACCGAGGGGCCCGCCGGTCGTCCGGCGGGCCCCTCGGTGTCCCCTGCTCCTCCCGGTGCTTCCTACCGGGGTCCTAACCCTCCAGAGCCTCCAAACCCTCCGGGCCCTCCAGCCACCGGCTCGTCGCGCCCCAGGCCGCCCGCAGCGCCTCCGGCCCGGCCAGCTCGTGGTGCCCGCACGGCAGGGCCGTCTGCACCACCTCGCCGGTGACGTACGGCTTCCACCGGACCCCGAGCGGCGTCCCGGCCGGCTTGCCCAGCAGTGCCGCCACATGGATCAGGTCGCCCTGGAACGTCCCCGGAACGTGCGCCGTCGCGATCCCGACGTTGTTCGCCCGGACGCCCTCGGCCACGGCCAGCTCCTCGTCGGAGAGGTCGAGGCCGAAGCGCTCGCCGACCCGCAGGACGGCGTCGGTCCAGTCGACCTCCTCGATCCCGGGCTCGTCCACGCCCTGGTCCACGGTGGCCGACGGGTAGGCGTCGAGCACGACCAGCGCGCCGACCTCCTCGCCGACGGCCTGCAGCTGCACCGCCATCTCGTGCGCGACGACACCGCCCAGCGACCAGCCCAGCAGGTGGTACGGGCCGCTCGGCTGCACCGCCCGGACCTGCTCGACGTAGTCCGCCGCCATCTCCTTGACCGAACCCGGCAGCGCGCCCGGCTCGCTCAGGCCACGCGCCTGGAGGCCGTACAGCGGCCATTCCTCGGGCATGATCCCGGTCAGCGAGGCGTAGCACCAGCTGAGACCACCGGCCGGGTGCACCGCGAAGAACGGCGGCCGCTCGCCACCCGCGCGCAGCGGGAGCAGGACCTTGAGCCCCTCCGCGCCCACCGGCCGGCGCAGCCCCCGGACCAGGGACTCGACCGTGGGGCCCTCGAAGAGGTTCCGGACCCCCACCGTGACCCCGAGCGTCGACCGCAGCCGGTCGACCAGCGTCACCGCCAGCAGCGAATGCCCGCCCAGCTCGAAGAAGTTGTCGTCGATGCCCACCCGGGGCAGGCCCAGGACCTCGGCGAACACCTCGCAGACCAGCCGCTCGTCCGCCGTGCGCGGCGCCCGGTAGGACGACTCCAGCAGCTCCGCCCGGTCCGGCACCGGCAGCGCACGGCGGTCCAGCTTGCCGTTGACCGTCAGCGGCAGCGCGTCCAGCACCGTGATCGCGGACGGGACCATGTACTCGGGCAGGACGGCGCCCAGCCCGGCCCGGATCTCGGTGGTGTCGATCTCCGCACCGGCCGCGTCCACGGCCGGGACGACGTAGGCGGCGATGCGCCGGTCACCGGGGACGTCCTCGCGGACGATCACGGTGGCCTGCGCGATCCCGGGCCGGCCGAGCAGGGCGGCCTCGATCTCGCCGAGCTCGATGCGGTGGCCTCGGATCTTCACCTGGTCGTCGGTGCGGCCCAGGTACTCCAGCGTCCCGTCCTCGCGCCAGCGCGCCAGGTCGCCGGTGCGGTACATGCGCTCCCCGGCCGAACCGAACGGGCAGGCCACGAAGCGCTCCGCCGTCAGACCCCGGCGGCCCAGGTAGCCCCGGGCCAGGCCGGCACCCGCCACGTACATCTCACCGGGCACCCCGACCGGAACCGGCGCGAGGAACCCGTCCAGCACGAACACCCGGGTGTCGACCACCGGCGAGCCGATCGACACCTCGCCCGCCGACGGATCGCACGGCCACATCGTGGCGTCCACCGTCGTCTCGGTCGGGCCGTACGAGTTGAACACCCGGTGGTCGCGCATCCAGCGGGCCATCACGTCCGGCGGACAGGCCTCACCGGCGGTCACCAGGATGACGTCGTCGGCGATCGACCGCTCGTCCAGCGTCGCCAGTACGGCCGGCGGCAGCGTCACATGGGTGACCCGCTGCTCCGCCAGGAAGTGCGGCAGGGCCTCGCCCAGGCGGCGGTCCTGCGGGATCACCACCAGGGCCGCGCCGGTCAGCAGGGCCATGAACCACTCCCAGCCGAAGGTGTCGAAGCCCGCCGAGGCGAACTGCCCGACCCTCGACCCGGAGCCGACCCCCAGGTACCGCACCTGACCGGCCACCAGGCTCGCCACACCCGCGTGGGAGACCAGAACGCCCTTGGGGCGACCGGTCGACCCGGAGGTGTAGATCACGTACGCCGCGTCCGCGGTCCGCACCACGCGGTCCACCAGCGCGCCGCCGTCCAGGCCGGCCAGCTCCGCCACCGTCTCCGGCGCGTCCAGGACCAGCGCGCCGGAACCGGGCAGAGCCGACACCGTGCCCGCCGAGGCCAGCACCGTCACCGGCCTCGCGTCCTCCAGCATGTAGCCGATCCGGTCCGCCGGGTACGCCGGGTCGATCGGCATGTACGCACCGCCGGCCTTGACGACTGCCAGCAGCGCGACCATCAGCCCGACCCCGCGCTCCAGGCAGACACCGACCACGGACTCCGCGCCCACGCCCCGCGACACCAGCAGCCTGGCCAGACGGTTCGCCCGGGCGTCCAGCTCCCGGTAGGACACCTCGGCCCCGTCGGCGGCCACCGCGACCGCCTCCGGCAGCCGCGCCACCTGGGCCTCGAAGAGCGCGCCGACCGTCGCGGCCGGAACGTCGGAGGCGGTGTCGTTCCACGCGGTCAGCAACCGGTCGCGCTGCCGGTCGCCGAGGACGGGAATCCGCTCCAGCGACGTACCGGCGTCCCGCTCCAGCGCGCCGACCATGTTCTCGACCGCCGTGTGCAGCAGACCGCACACCACGTCCGGGTCGATCGGCGAACCCGCCTGCACCGAGAGCCGGAAGCCGGCACCGGTGTCGTCCACCGAGGCCGTCAGCGGGTAGTTGGTCCGCTCGTGCCCGTACAGCACCCGGATCCCGGCGAGACCGGTGCCCTCGCCCGTCGCGGCGGGGCTGTGGCGGTAGTTGAGGAGCGAGGTGAACAGCGGGCTCTGCGCGGGGACGCCGGTGGCCTGCTGGGCGAGGGTCAGCGGGGCGTGCTCGTGCCGCAGCAGCTCGCCCAACTGGACCTGTGCGGCCCGCAGTCCGGCGTCCAGCGGACGGGTCGCGTCGATCCGGATCGGCAGGGTGTTGATGTACAGGCCCGGCGTCCGGTGCGCGGTGCCCCCCGCGTCCATTCGGCCCAGGAACACAGTGCCGAACACGGGGTGCGTCTGGCCGGTCGTCGCGGCCGCCACGCGGGCCCAGGCCAGGTGGAAGAACGCCGCCGCGCTGACGCCGTGACGGCGCGCCTGCTCACGGACCCGGCCGGCCAGCTCGTCCGACAGCTCGACGATCGACTCACCGGTGCCGCTGCCGTCGCCGTGGGTGTCGAGCACGCCGTACGGCGCGGTCGGCTCCTCGACGTCACCGAGCGCCCGCTCGAAGTAGGCGCGGTGCTGCTCGGTGCTGACCGCCAGGCGCGCGTGCGCGACGAAGTCGCGGTACGGCGCCGGCTCCGGCAGGCGGTCCTCCTCCTGCTCCAGGTGCGCCCGCACCTCGTCGAAGAGGATCTCCAGGGCCTGGTGGTCGCGGGTGAGGTGATGGCTGCGCAGAGCCATCAACCATTGCCCGGATTCACCGTTCTGAGCAATCGTCAGATCGACCATGGGTGCACGGCGGATGTCCATCGAGGGCGGGCACGCCGCCAGCAGCCGGGCCACCGCGTCCTCGCCGGAGCCACCGGAGTCACGGGAGTCACGGGAGTCACCGGACAGTGTGACCTCGTGGACGGGCAGGGTCGCCCGGCGCAGGACGACCTGGAGCGGCTGGGGCAGGTTCTCCCACAGCACGGCCGTCCGCAGGATGCCGTGCCGGTCGACGACGTGCTGGAGCGCGGCAACGAAGTCGTCCAGGCGCTCGCGGGAGTCGAAGCCCAGAACGACCGGGACAATGTAGACGTCGCGGCCCTGGTCCGCGTCCAGCAGGTGGTGGAAAAAGATCCCCTCCTGCAGCGGCGCCAGCGGATAGACATCCGCGACGTTCGCCGCACCGCCCGGGACCGCCGCACTGATCCGGTCGAGGTCCGCCTGGCTCAGCTCGGCCAGCGTGACCATGTCCGGGGTCAGGACGGTCGCGTCGCTCGGGATCCGGTTCTCCGGCACCACGAAGGCCCGGCCGGTGTCGACGGCCGCCAGTCCGGCCGGAGTCGGCGCCTGGAACAGTCCACGCACCGAGACGTGCAGGCCGCGCGAGCGCAGGCGCTCGACCAGGGTGACGGCCAACAGGGAGTGCCCGCCGAGCTCGAAGAAGTTGTCGTCGATGCCGACCTGCTCCAGCCCGAGGACCTCGGCGAACACCTCGCAGAGCAGTTCCTCGTCCGCCGTGCGCGGCGCCCGGTAGGCCTCCTGGATCGCGGTGATCTCGGGGGCCGGCAGGGCGCGGCGGTCGAGCTTGCCGTTGACGGTCAGCGGGAGTGCGTCCAGCGCCGTGATCGCGGACGGGACCATGTACTCGGGCAGGACGGCGCCCAGCCCGGCCCTGATCTCGGCGGTGTCCATCTCCGCACCGGCGGCGGGGACGAGGTAGGCGGCGATGCGCTTGTCGCCCGGGACGTCCTCACGGACGATCACCGCGGCCTGCGCGACGCCGGGACGGCCCAGCAGGGCGGCCTCGATCTCGCCCAGCTCGATGCGGTAACCACGCACCTTCACCTGGTCATCGGTGCGGCCCAGATAGTCCAGGGTCCCGTCCTCGCGCCAACGGGCGAGGTCACCGGTGCGGTACATCCTTGCGCCCGCGTCGCCGAACGGGCAGGCAACGAAGCGCTCCGCCGTCAGACCCGGACGGTTCAGATACCCGCGCGCCAGCTGCACACCGGCGAGGTACAACTCGCCTGCCACACCGACCGGAACCGGCCTGAGCCAGGCATCCAGCACGTACACCCGGGTATTGCCGACAGGGCCGCCGATCGGCACCGTCGCCGTCCCCGGCACACACTCCCAGGCGGTGACGTCGATCGACGCCTCGGTGGGGCCGTACAGGTTGTGCAGCGGAACACCCACATCCCGCAGGAAGGCGTCCCGCAGCTCCGGCGACAACGCCTCACCACTGGCGAACACCGCCCGCAGAGAAGTACAGGTCCGCGCGGCCGGCTCCAGCAGGAACACCTGCATCATCGACGGAATGAAGTGCGCGACCGTCACGCCCTCCGCACGGATCACCTCCGCCAGGTAGGCCGGATCGCGATGCCCGTCCGGACGCGCGACCACGAGCGTCGCGCCGGTGGTCAGCGGCCAGAAGAACTCCCACACGGACACGTCGAACCCGACCGGAGTCTTCTGCAACACCCGGTCCGACGGCGTCAGGCCGTAGTCGTCCTGCATCCACGCCAGGCGGTTCACCACACCGTCGTGCGCGACCACCACACCCTTCGGGCGGCCGGTGGAACCGGACGTGTAGATCACGTACGCCGGACTCTGCGGGCCATGGCCCGGGCGCTCCGGGTTCGAAACCGCCTGCAAGGCAATGCGGTTGGCGACCTCCGGTGCGTCAAGGTCGACCCGTCGGACACCAGCCGTCAGCTCTCCGCCCATCGTCACACTGTCGGTGACCAGCACCGTCGGACGACCGTCCTCCAACGTGGAGGCCAGACGCTCCGCCGGATAGTCCGGGTCCAGCGGCAGATACGCCGCCCCCGCCTTCCCGATCGCCAGCAACGACACCACCAGCTCGACCGAACGCGGAAGACACACCGCCACCAGGTGCTCCGGCCCAACGCCGGCCTCGACCAGCAGGTGCGCCAAGCGGTTCGCCCGCTCGTTCAACTCCGCGTACGACACGACCTCACGCGCCGCACCACTGCCGAACACCACCGCCACCGCATCCGGCGTCCGCGCCACCTGCGCCTCGAACAGCCCCGGCAACGTCCCCACCGGCACCTCACGCGCGGTGTCGTTCCACCCGCGCAGCACCAACTCCCGCTGCCCCGCGTCCAGCACCGAGACCTGGTCGAGCTTCAGGTCGGGCTCCCGCTCCAGTCCGTCGGCGAGCCGCTCCACCAGAGCCTCGAACAGGCCGCAGACCACGTCCGAGTCCATCGGAGCGCACGCCTGCACCGTGAGCCGGAACCCGACACCGGTGTCGTCCACCGACACCGTCAACGGGTAGTTCGTCCGCTCCTGCCCGAACAGCGGGGTGACGCCGGCAAGGACGGTCTGGTGCGTGTCGGCCGTCCGGCTGTGGCGGTAGTTGAGGAGCGAGGTGAACAGCGGGCTCTGCGCCGGGACGCCGGTTGCCTGCTGGGCGAGGGTCAGCGGGGCGTGCTCGTGCCGCAGCAGCTCACCCAGCTGCTGCTGGGTCACCTTCAGGCCCGCCAGCAGCGACTGGGTCGCGTCGATCCGGATCGGCAGCGTGTTGATGTACAGACCCGGCGTCCGGCTCGCCGTGTCCCCGGCATCCATCCGGCCGAACAGCACGGTGCCGAACACCGGATGCGTCTGCCCCGTCGTCGCCGCCGCGACCCGCGCCCACGCCAGGTGGAAGAACGCCGCCGCACTCACACCGTGCCGACGCGCCAACTCGCGCACCCGGTCGGCCAGTTCACCCGAAAGATCGACCACGGCCTCCCCGGCCTCGCTGCCGTCGCCGTGCGTGTCCAGCACACCGTACGGCGCCGTCGGCTCCTCCACCTCCCCGAGTGCCCGCTCGAAGAACGCACGGTGCTGGTCGGCCGTGACGGCCAGCCGGGCGTGCGCCACGAAGTCGCGGTACGGCGCCGGCTCCGACAGGCGGTCCTCCTCCTGCTCCAGGTGTGCGCGCACCTCGTCGAAGAGGATCTCCAGCGCCTGGTGGTCCCGGATCAGGTGGTGGCTCTGCAGGGCCATCAGCCAGCGGTCCCGGCCCGGATCGGCCGCGACGACGAGCCGCATCATCGGGGCACGGCGGATGTCCATCGAGGGCGGGCACGCCGCCAGCAGCCGGGCCACCGCGTCCTCGCCCGGGCCCCCGGTGAGGGCGGTCTCCTCGACCGCCACCGGGGCCTGCCGCAGGACGACCTGGAGCGGCTGGGGCAGGTTCTCCCACAGCACGGCCGTCCGCAGGATGTCGTGCCGGTCGACGACGTGCTGGAGCGCGGCGGCGAAGTCGTCCAGGCGCCCGCGCGAATCGAAGCCCAGAACGACCGGAACGATGTAGACGTCGCGCCCCTGGTCCGCGTCCAGCAGGTGGTGGAAGAAGATCCCCTCCTGCAGCGGTGCCAGCGGATAGACGTCCGCGACGTTCGCCGCACCGCCGGGGACCTGCTCCACCAGGCGGTCGAGGTCCGCCGGGCTCAGCTCGGCCAGCGTGATCATGTCCGGGGTGAGGACGGTCGCGCCGTCCGGGATCCGGTTCTCCGGCACCACGAAGGCCTGACCGGCGTCGACGGCGGCCAGCGCCGCCGGCGTCGGGGCCTGGAACAGCGCCTTCACCGACACCGGCAGACCGCTCGCCCGCAGTCGCTCCACCAGCGTCACCGCCAGCAGGGAGTGGCCGCCCAGCTCGAAGAAGTTGTCGTCGATGCCGACCTGGGGCAGGCCCAGGACCTCGGCGAACACCTCGCTGAGCAGCTGCTCGTCCGCCGTGCGCGGCGCCCGGTAGGACGACTCCAGCAGCTCCGTCCGGTCCGGCACCGGAAGTGCCCGGCGGTCCAGCTTGCCGTTGACCGTCAGCGGGAGCGCGTCCAGCACCATGATCGCGGACGGGACCATGTACTCGGGCAGGACGGCGCCCAGCCCGGCCCGGATCTCGGTGGTGTCGATCTCCGCACCGGCGGCGGGCACCACGTAGGCGGCGATGCGCTTGTCACCGGGGACGTCCTCGCGGACGATCACGGCGGCCTGGGCGACACCCGGCTGACCGAGCAGGCCGGCTTCGATCTCGCCCAGCTCGATCCGGTAACCGCGCACCTTCACCTGGTCGTCCGTACGACCCAGGTAGTCGATCGTGCCGTCCTCGCGCCAGCGGGCGAGGTCACCCGTGCGGTACATCCGGTCCCCCGCACCGCCGAACGGACAGGCGACGAAACGCTCCGCCGTCAGACCCGGACGGTTCAGGTACCCGCGCGCCAGCTGCACACCGGCGATGTACAGCTCGCCCGCCACACCGGCCGGCACCGGACGCAGGGCGGCGTCCAGCACGTAGGCCCGGGTGTTGCCGACCGGGCCGCCGATCGGCACCGTCGCCGTCCCGGGCACGCAGTCCCAGGCGGTGACCTCGATGGACACCTCGGTGGGGCCGTACAGGTTGTGCAGCGGGATGCCCATGTCCCGCAGGAACGCGTCCCGCAGCTCCGGCGACAACGCCTCACCGCTGGCGAACACCGCCCGCAGAGAAGAGCAGGTCCGCGCGGCCGGCTCCAGCAGGAACACCTGCATCATCGACGGGATGAAGTGCGCGACGGTCACACCCTCCGCGCGGATCACCTCGGCGAGGTACGCGGGGTCACGGTGGCCGTCCGGGCGTGCGACGACGAGCGTCGCGCCGGCGGTCAGCGGCCAGAAGAACTCCCAGACGGAGACGTCGAACCCGACCGGGGTCTTCTGCAGCACCCGGTCCGACGGCGTCAGCCGGTAGTCCTGCTGCCCCCAGGAAAGGCGGTTGACGATCCCCTGGTGGGAGATCACCACGCCCTTGGGGCGACCGGTGGAACCGGAGGTGTAGATGACGTACGCCGGGCTCTCCGGGCGGTGGCCCGGACGCCCCGGGTTCGAAACAGGCTGCACACCAAGGGCGTTGGCGGTGCCCGGCGCGTCCAGGTCGATCCGCCGGACACCCGCCTCCGCTGCCGGGGCCCCGTCCATCGTCACGCTGTCGGTGACCAGGGCGGTCGGACGACCGTCCTCCAGGGTGGAGGCCAGACGGTCGTCCGGGTAGTCCGGGTCCAGCGGCAGATACGCCGCCCCGGCCTTCCCGATCGCCAGCAGCGACACCACCAGCTCGACCGAGCGCGGCAGGCAGACGGCCACCAGGTGCTCGGGGCCGACACCGCCCTCAAGCAGCAGGTGCGCCAAGCGGTTCGCCCGCTCGTTCAGCTCCGCGTACGACACGACCTCGCGGGCCGCACCACTGCCGAACACCACCGCCGTGGCGTCCGGCGTCCGCGCCACCTGCGCCTCGAACAGCCCCGGCAACGTCCCCACCGGCACCTCACGCACGGTGTCGTTCCACCCGCGCAGCACCAACTCCCGCTGCCCGTCGCCGAGAACGGCGATCCGGTCGAGCGTGGCGGCGGAGTCCTGCTCCAGCCCGCCGACCAGATTCTCCACCGCCGTACACAGCAGACCGCAGACCACGTCGGAGTCCATCGGCGCACACGCCTGAACCGTGAACCGGAACCCGACACCGGTGTCGTCCACCGACACCGTCAACGGGTAGTTCGTCCGCTCCGAGGCGTACACGATGTCGATGCCCGTGGGCCCGCTTCCGGGCACGCCCTGCTGGTCGGGGTGAGAAGTGGGCAGACTGTGACGGTAGTTGAGGAGCGAGGTGAACAGCGGGCTCTGGGCGGGGACACCGGTCACCTGCTGGGCGAGGGTCAGCGGGGCGTGCTCGTGCCGCAGCAGCTCACCCAGCTGCTGCTGCGCCACCTTCAGACCCGCCACCAGCGGCCGGGTGGCGTCGATCCGGATCGGCAGGGTGTTGATGTACAGGCCCGGCGTCCGGCTCGCCGTGTCCCCGGCGTCCATCCGGCCGAGCAGCACGGTGCCGAACACGGGGTGCGTCTGGCCGGTCGTCGCGGCCGCGACACGGGCCCAGGCCAGGTGGAAGAACGCGGCGGCACTGACGCCGTGACGGCGCGCCTGTTCGCGGACGCGCTCGGCCAGTTCGGCCGACAGCTCGACGATCGCCTCGCCGGTGCCGCTGCCGTCGCCGTGGGTGTCGAGCACGCCGTAGGGCGCGGTCGGCTCCTCGACGTCACCGAGCGTCCGCTCGAAGTACGCGCGGTGCTGCTCGGCGGTGACCGCCAGGCGCGCGTGCGCGACGAAGTCGCGGTACGGCGCCGGCTCCGGCAGGCGGTCCTCCTCGTGCTCCAGGTGCGCCCGCACCTCGTCGAAGAGGATCTCCAGGGCCTGGTGGTCGCGGGTGAGGTGGTGACTGCGCAGAGCCATCAACCATCGTTCGCCAACGTTGTCCTGGGCAATCGTGAGATCGACCATGGGTGCACGGCGGATGTCCATCGAGGGCGGGCAGGCCGCCAGCAGCCGGGCCACCGCGTCCTCGCCGGAGCCACGGGAGTCACGGGAGTCACGGGAGTCACCGGACAGCGTGACCTCGTGGACGGGCAGGGTCGCCCGGCGCAGGACGATCTGGAGCGGCTGGGGCAGGTTCTCCCAGAGGACGGCCGTCCGCAGGATGCCGTGGCGGTCCACCACCGCCTGCAGAGCGGACACGAACGCGTCGACCCGCTCCCGCGAGTCGAAGGCCAGCACGGTCGGCAGGATGTAGACGTCACGCCCCTGCTCCGCGTCCAGCAGGTGGTGGAAGAAGATCCCCTCCTGCAGCGGCGCCAGCGGATAGACGTCCGCGACATTCGCCGCACCACCGGGGACCTGCTCCACGATCCGGTCGAGGTCCGCCGGGCTCAGCTCGGCCAGCGTGATCATGTCCGGGGTCAGCGCGGTCGCGCCGTCCGGGATCCGGTTCTCCGGCACCACGAACGCCTGACCCGCGTCAACGGCCGCCAGTCCGGCCGCCGTCGGGGCCTGGAAGAGCGCCCGCACCGAGACCTGGAGGCCGCGCGAGCGCAGCCGCTCGACCAGGGTGACCGCCAGCAGGGAGTGACCGCCCAGCTCGAAGAAGTTGTCGTCGATGCCGACCTGGGGCAGACCCAGGACCTCGGCGAACACCTCGCAGAGGAGTTCCTCGTCCGCCGTGCGCGGCGCCCGGTAGGACGCTTCCAGCAGCGCCCCCCGGTCCGGCGCCGGCAGGGCACGACGGTCCAGCTTGCCGTTGACCGTCAGCGGCAGCGTCTCCAGCACCACGACCGCGGACGGGACCATGTAGTCGGGAAGCGTCGTCGCGAGCGCATCCCGCAGGGCGGCGGCATCCACCTCCGCGTCCACGGCCGGTACGACATAGGCGGCGATGCGCTTGTCGCCCGGGACGTCCTCGCGGACGATCACCGCGGCCTGCGCGACGCCGGGACGGCCCAGCAGGGCGGCCTCGATCTCACCCAGCTCGATGCGGTAGCCACGCACCTTCACCTGGTCGTCGGTCCGGCCCAGGTAGTCCAGCGTGCCATCCTCCCGCCACCGCGCCAGGTCACCGGTGCGGTACATCCTTGCGCCCACCTCGCCGAACGGGCAGGCAACGAAGCGGTCCGCCGTCAGACCCGGACGGTTCAGATACCCACGCGCCAGCTGCACACCCGCGAGATACAACTCGCCTGCCACACCGACCGGAACCGGCCGCAGCGCCGCGTCCAGGACGTACACCCGGGTGTTGCCGACCGGGCCGCCGATCGGCACCGTCGCCGTCCCCGGCACACACTCCCAGGCGGTGACGTCGATCGACGCCTCGGTGGGGCCGTACAGGTTGTGCAGCGGAACACCCACATCCCGCAGGAAGGCATCCCGCAGCTCCGGCGACAACGCCTCACCGCTGGCGAACACCGCCCGCAGAGAAGTACAGGTCCGCGCGGCCGGCTCCAGCAGGAACACCTGCATCATCGACGGGATGAAGTGCGCGACGGTCACACCCTCCGCACGGATCACCTCCGCCAGGTAGGCCGGATCACGGTGACCGTCCGGACGCGCCACGACCAGGGTCGCGCCAGTGGTCAGCGGCCAGAAGAACTCCCACACGGAGACGTCGAACCCGACCGGAGTCTTCTGCAACACCCGGTCCGACGAGGTCAGCCGGTAGTCGTCCTGCATCCACGCCAAACGGTTCACCACACCGTCGTGCGCAACCACCACACCCTTCGGACGACCCGTCGACCCCGAGGTGTAGATCACGTACGCCGGACTCTGCGGGCCATGGCCCGGGCGCTCCGGGTTCGAAACCACCTGCATGCCAAGCGCGTTGACAGTGTCCGGGCTGTCCAGGTCGATCCGCCGGACACCAGCCGTCAGCTCTCCGCCCATCGTCACACTGTCGGTGACCAGGGCGGTCGGGCGACCGTCTTCCAGGGTGGAGGCCAGACGCTCCGCCGGATAGTCCGGGTCCAGCGGCAGATACGCCGCCCCCGCCTTCTCGATCGCCAGCAGCGACACCACCAGCTCGGTCGAGCGCGGCAGACACACCGCCACCAGGTGCTCCGGCCCAACGCCGGCCTCGACCAGCAGGTGCGCCAAGCGGTTCGCCCGCTCGTTCAGCTCCGCGTACGACACGACCTCACGCGCCGCACCACTGCCGAACACCACCGCCACCGCATCCGGCGTCCGCGCCACCTGCGCCTCGAAAAGCCCCGGCAACGTCCCCGCCGGCACCTCACGCGCCGTGTCGTTCCACCCGCGCAGCACCAACTCCCGCTGCCCGTCGTCAAGAACGGCAATCCGGTCGAGCGTGGCGGCGGAGTTCTGCTCCAGCCCGCCGACCAGGTTCTCCACCGCCGTGCACAGCAGACCGCAGACCACGTCCGAGTCCATCGGAGTGCACGCCTGCACCGTGAACCGGAACCCGACACCGGTGTCGTCCACCGACACCGTCAACGGGTAGTTCGTCCGCTCCTGAGCGCGGAGCAGCTGGATCCCGGCGATCGTCCGCGCGGTTCCACCGCCGACCCCGCCGGTGGCGGCGGTGCGACGGTAGTTGAGGAGCGAGGTGAACAGCGGGCTCTGCGCCGGCAGGGCGGTCGCCTGCCGTGCCAGGGTCAGCGGGGCGTGCTCATGGGTCAGCAGCTCGCCCAACTGCACCTGTGCCGCCCGCAGTCCGGTGCTCAACCGCTGGGTGGCGTCGACCCGGATCGGCAGCGTGTTGATGTACAGACCCGGCGTCCGGCTCGCCGTGTCCCCGGCATCCATCCGGCCGAGCAGCACCGTGCCGAACACGGGGTGCGTCTGCCCGGTCGTCGCGGCCGCGACCCGCGCCCACGCCAGGTGGAAGAACGCCGCCGCGCTCACGCCGTGACGGCGCGCCTGCTCACGGACCCGGCCGGCCAGCTCGTCCGACAGCGCGACGATCGACTCGCCGGTGCCGCTGCCGTCGCCGTGGGTGTCGAGCACGCCGTACGGCGCGGTCGGCTCCTCGACGTCACCGAGCGCCCGCTCGAAGTAGGCGCGGTGCTGGTCTGCGGTGACCGCCAGGCGCGCGTGCGCGACGAAGTCGCGGTACGGCGCCGGCTCCGGCAGCCGGTCCTCCTCCTGCTCCAGGTGCGCCCGCACCTCGTCCAGCAGGATCTCCAGCGCCTGGTGGTCCCGGATCAGGTGGTGGCTGCGCAGAGCGACCAACCACCTTCCACCGGCGGAATCCTGAGTGATCGTCAGGTCGATCAGGGGTGCCCGTCGGACGTCCATCGCGGACGGGCAGGCCGCCAGCAGCTGCGCCACGACATCGTCACCGGCACCGGCGTCGGCACTGACCGGAAGGGCAATCTCGGAGACGGCCAGCGGAGCCTGCCGCAGCACGACCTGGAGCGGCTGGGAGAGCCCCTCCCAGAGCACGGCCGTCCGCAGGATGTCGTGCCGGTCCACCACGGACTGCAGCGCGGACACGAATCCGTCGACCCGCTCCCGCGAGTCGAAGGCCAGCACCGTCGGGAAGACGTAGATGTCACGGCCCTGGTCGGCGTCCAGCAGGTGGTGGAAGAAGATGCCCTCCTGCAGCGGCGCCAGCGGGTAGACGTCGGCGACGTTCGCCGCACCGCCCGGCACCTGCTCCACGATCCGCGCGAGATCGTCCTCGGTGACCTCGGCCAGCGTGATCATGTCCGGGGTGAGAGCGGTCGCGTCCCGCGGGATCCGGTTCTCCGGCACCACGAACGCCTGACCCGCGTCCACGGCCGCCAGTCCGAGCGGGGTCGGCGTCTGGAACAGCGCCTTCACCGACACCTGCAGGCCGCGGGGGCGCAGCCGCTCGACCAGCGTCACCGCCAGCAGCGAATGCCCGCCCAGCTCGAAGAAGTTGTCGTCGATGCCGACCCGCTCCAGCCCGAGGACCTCGGCGAACACCTCGCAGAGGAGTTCCTCGTCCGCCGTGCGCGGCGCCCGGTAGGTCGCCTCCGGCAGCGCCGACCGGTCCGGTGCCGGCAGACCCCGGCGGTTGATCTTTCCGTTCGCGGTCAGCGGCAGCTCGTCCAGCACGACCACGGCGGACGGGACCATGTAGTCGGGGAGCGTCACCGCGAGCGCGTCCCGCAGCACGGCGGCATCCACCTCCGCGTCGACCGCCGGGACGACATAGGCGACGATGCGCTTGTCACCCGGTACGTCCTCGCGCACGACCGCGACGGCCTGGGCGACGCCCACCCGGCCGAGCAGGGCGGACTCGATCTCGCCCAGCTCGATGCGGTAGCCGCGCACCTTCACCTGGTCGTCCGTACGGCGCAGGTACTCCAGCGTCCCGTCCTCGCGCCAGCGCACCAGGTCGCCGGTGCGGTACATGCGCCCTCCTTGCCCGCCACCGGGCAGGAGGGGCCCATCCCCGGTCGAACCGAACGGGCAGGCCACGAAGCGCTCCGCGGTCAGGCCGGCGCGGTTCAGGTAGCCGCGCGCCAGGCCGCTGCCGGCGATGTACAGCTCGCCCGCCACGCCCACCGGCACCGGTCGCAGTGCCGCGTCCAGCACGTACACCCGGGTGTTGAGGATGGGCCGGCCGATGGAGACCGGGGTGTCCGCCGAGACCTCCGAGGCCGTGGACCAGATGGTCGTCTCGGTCGGGCCGTACAGGTTGGTGACGGAGGCGGCGGTGCCCGCCAGGGTGCGGGCGAGCTCGCCGGGGAGCGCCTCGCCGCCGACCAGGACCCGGACGGACCGCAGGACGTCGTCGTCCGCCAGGGCCCGCCACAGACTGGGCGTGGCCTGCATGACGGTGACGGCCTCGCGCCCGAGGAGGGCGCGCAGGGCGTCCGGGTCGCGGACCTCGTCGCGGTCGGCGAGGACCACGGCGGCGCCGGACACCAGCGGAAGGTGCAGTTCGAGTCCGGCGATGTCGAAGCCGATGGTGGTGACGGCCAGCAGCCGGTCGTGCTCGGTGACCCGCAGGCGGTGGTTCATCGCCGCGAGGAAGTTGTTCAGCGCGGAGTGCGGGAGGACGACGCCCTTGGGGCGGCCGGTGGAGCCGGAGGTGAAGATGACGTAGGCCGGGTTCTCCGGGCGGTGGCCGGGGCGCTCCGGGTTCGACACCGGCTGCGCGCTCAGGGCGCCGAGGGTCTCCGGCGCGTCCAGGTCGATCCGCCGGACGCCCGCGTCCGCCGTCAGGGCCTCGTCCGTCGTCACGCTGTCGGTGACCAGGGCGGTGGGACGTCCGTCGGCCAGGGTCGTCGCCAGGCGCTCGACCGGGTAGTCCGGGTCGAGCGGCAGGTAGGCGGCGCCCGCCTTGGAGACGGCTAGCAGCGACACGACCAGCTCGGCCGACCGCGGCAGGCACACGGCCACCAGGTGCTCCGGGCCGACGCCGTCGGCCGCCAGCAGGTGCGCCAGGCGGTTGGCCCGCGCGTTCAGCTCCGCGTACGTCAGGCTCCCGCCCGCGGCGACCAGGGCGACGGCCTCCGGGGTGCGGGCGGCCTGCGCCTCGAAGAGCTCGGGCAGGGTCGCGGCCGGAACGTCGGCGGCGGTGTCGTTCCAGGCGGTCAGCAGCCGGTCGCGCTGCCGGTCGTCGAGGACGGGGACGCGGTCGAGCGGGATCCGGGAGTCCTGCTCCAGCTCTCCGGCCAGGTTCTCGACAGCGGTGTGCAGCAGACCGCACACCACCTCCGGGTCGATCGCGGGAACGGCCTGCACGGAGAGCCGGAAGCCGACGACGGTGTCGTCCACCGACACGGTGAGCGGATAGTTGGTCCGCTCGTGCCCGTACAGCACCCGGATCCCGGCGAGGCCGGTGCCCTCGTTCGCGGCGCCGGGGCTGTGGCGATAGTTGAGGAGCGAGGTGAACAGCGGGCTCTGCGCGGGGACGCCGGTGGCCTGCTGGGCGAGGGTCAGCGGGGCGTGCTCGTGCCGCAGCAGCTCGCCCAACTGCACCTGGACGGCGCGCAGTCCGGCGTCCAGCGCCCGGGTCGCGTCGATCCGGATCGGCAGGGTGTTGATGTACAGGCCCGGGGTCCGGTGCGCGGTGCCCCCGGCGTCCATCCGGCCGAGCAGCACGGTGCCGAACACGGGGTGCGTCTGGCCGGTCGTCGCGGCCGCCACGCGGGCCCAGGCCAGGTGGAAGAACGCCGCGGCGCTCACGCCGTGGCGGCGGGCCTGCTCGCGAACGCGCTCCGCCAGCCCGTCGGACAGTTCGACGATCGCCTCGCCGGTGCCGCTGCCGTCGCCGTGGGTGTCGAGCACGCCGTACGGCGCGGTCGGCTCCTCGACGTCACCGAGCGCCCGCTCGAAGTAGGCGCGGTGCTGGTCTGCGGTGACGGCAAGGCGCGCGTGGGCCACGAAGTCGCGGTACGGCGCCGGCTCCGGCAGCCGCTCGATGTCCTGCTCCAGGTGCGCGCGCACCTCGTCCAGCAGGATCTCCAGCGCGGTGTGGTCGCGGGTGAGGTGGTGGCTGCGCAGGGCCATCAACCAACGCCCACTGGCCGCGTCCTGAGTGATCGTCAGATCAGCCATCGGGGCACGGCGGATGTCCATCGAGGGCGGGCAGGCCGCCAGCAGCCGGGCCACCGCGTCATCGCCGGAGTCATGCGAGTCACCGGACAGCGTGACCTCGTGGACGGGCAGGGACGCCCGGCGCAGGACGACCTGGAGCGGCTGGGGCAGGTTCTCCCACAGCACGGCCGTCCGCAGGATGCCGTGCCGGTCCACCACCGCCTGCAGAGCGGACACGAACGCGTCGACCCGCTCCCGCGAGTCGAAGGCCAGCACGGTCGGCAGGATGTAGACGTCACGCCCCTGCTCCGCGTCCAGCAGGTGGTGGAAGAAGATCCCCTCCTGCAGCGGAGCCAGCGGATAGACATCCGCGACGTTCGCCGCACCACCGGGGACCTGCTCCACGATCCGGTCGAGGTCCGCCGGGCTCAGCTCAGCCAGCGTGATCATGTCCGGGGTCAGCGCGGTCGCGCCGTCCGGGATCCGGTTCTCCGGCACCACGAACGCCCGGGCGGCCTCGTCGGCCGCCGACAGCCCGGCGGGCGTCGGCGCCTGGAACAGCGCCTTCACCGACACCGGCAGCCCGCGCGAGCGCAACCGCTCGACCAGCGTCACCGCCAGCAGCGAATGCCCGCCCAGCTCGAAGAAGTTGTCGTCGATGCCGACCCGCTCCAGCCCGAGCGCATCGGCGAACACCTCGCAGAGCAGTTCCTCGTCCGCGGTGCGCGGCGCCCGGTAGGACGCCTCCAGCAGCGCCCCCCGGTCCGGCGCCGGCAGGGCACGGCGGTCAAGCTTGCCGTTGACCGTCAGCGGCAGCGTCTCCAGCACCACGACCGCGGACGGGACCATGTACTCCGGCAGCATCGTCGCGAGGGCGCCCCGCAGCTCGGAGGTGTCGATCTCCGCGCCCGTGTCGGGCACCACGTAGCCCGTCAGCCGCTTGTCGCCGGGGGCGTCCTCGCGGACGATCACCGCCGCCTGGGCGACACCCGCCCGACCGAGCAGGGCGGCCTCGATCTCGCCCAGTTCGATGCGGAAGCCGCGGATCTTCACCTGGTCGTCGGTCCTGCCCAGGTACTCGAGCGTGCCGTCGGCGCGCCAACGGGCGAGGTCCCCGGTGCGGTACATCCTCCCTCCTTGCCCGCCGCCGGGCAGGAGGGGCCCATCCCCCGCCTCGCCGAACGGGCAGGCCACGAAGCGCTCCGCCGTCAGACCCGGACGGTTCAGGTACCCACGGGCCAGCTGCTCGCCCGCGACGTACATCTCGCCCGGCACGCCGACCGGCGCCGGCCGCAGTCCGGCGTCCAGCACGTAGACGCGCAGTCCGGGGATGCCCTCGCCGATCGGGCTGCCCAGGGAGCCCTCGACGGCCGTCGACCGGTCGAGCCGGAGGTGGCTCACGTGCACGGTGGTCTCGGTGATGCCGTACATGTTGACGAGTCGCGGGGCGTCGTCCCGGTGCCGCGCGTACCACTCGCGCAGGCGGCCGGTGTCGAGCGCCTCGCCGCCGAACACGACCGTGCGCAGCCGTAGTTCGGACCCGAGGTCCGGGTGCTGGGCCTCGGCCTGGGCCAGCTGGTAGAACGCGGACGGCGTCTGGTTGAGGACGGTCACGCCCTCGCCCGCCAGCAGGCGCAGGAACTCCACCGGCGACCTGGACACCTCGACCGGCACGACGACCAGGCGGCCGCCGTGGAGCAGCGGGCCCCACAGCTCCCACACCGAGAAGTCGAAGGCGAAGGAGTGGAACCAGGTCCACACGTCGTCGGCGCCGAACTCGAACCACGGCTGCGTCTCGTCGAGCAGGCGCACCACGTTCCCGTGCGGGACGACGACGCCCTTGGGGCGGCCCGTCGAGCCCGAGGTGTAGATGATGTACGCGGTGTTCGCCGGGGACAGCGCGCCGGGGACCTCGGCCGGCAGCGGCACGTCGCCCTTGCCGGCGGACAGCCGCGCGAGGGTCTCCGGGTCGTCCAGGACCACCCGGAGGACGGCCTCCTCGTGCGCGACCGCTCCCGCCGACGCGGTGGAGGTGATCACCAGGGTGGGGGCGCAGTCCGCGAACACGAAGCTGATGCGGTCCGACGGCGAGGCCGGGTCGACCGGCAGGTAGGCGCCGCCGGCCTTCAGCACGGCGAGCAGGGCCACGACCAGGTCGAGCGAGCGTTCCAGGCAGACCGCGACGGAGGTCTCGGGCCCGACGCCGTGCCGGACCAGCAGGGCGGCCAGCGCGTCCGAGCGCTCGGCGAGTTCCGCGTACGTGAGCCGGGCGTCGCCGAGGACCGCGGCGACGGCGTCGGGCGTCCGCTCGACCTGCGCCGCGAAGAGCGCCGGCAGGGTCGCCGCCGGCCGGGTGCTGCGCGCGGGGGTGTGCCACGCGTCCAGCAGGCGGTGGCGCTCGGCCGGGCTCGTCACCTCCAGCAGGCCGAGCGGCCGGTCGGGGTCCGAGAGCGCCGAGTCGAGGACCTGGACGAACCGCTCCGCCATCGCCTCGACGGTCGCCGCGTCGAACAGGTCGGCGGCGTAGGTGATGCTGCCGGCCAGACCGGCGGGCCGGCCCTGGGCGTCGAAACGCTCGGCGAGCTGGACGTCGAGGTCGAACTTGGCCGGACGCTGGTCGCCGCTCAGCGGCTCGACCTCCAGGCCGGGCAGCCGCAGCTCCGCGTCCGCGTTGTTCTGGACGCTCAGGGTCACCTGGAACAGCGGGTGCCGGGACATCGAGCGGGCCGGTGCCAGGTCCTCCACCAGGCGCTCGAACGGCAGGTCCTGGTGGGAGAACGCCTCCAGCGACGTCCCCCGGACCTGCCGGAGCAGGTCCCGGAAGGTGGCCTCGTCGGCGACGCGCGCACGGAGCACCAGCGTGTTGACGAACAGGCCGACCAGGTCGTGCAGGGCCTCGTCCAGGCGCCCGGCGATCGGCACGCCGATCGGGATGTCGTTCCCGGCCCCGAGCCGCGACAGCAGGACGGCGAGGGCCGCCTGCGCCGCCATGAAGACGGTGGCCCCCTCGGCCTTCGCGGTCCGCACCAGTCGCTCGTGGAGCCCGGCGGGCACGGTCAGGTCGACCACGCCGCCCACGTGCGAGGCGCGGGTGGGACGCGGCCGGTCGACCGGGAGCTCCAGCTCGTGCGGCATGCCCGCGAGCGCCTGGCGCCAGTGCGCCAGCTGCTCGTTGAGGAGGCTCTCCGGATCCTCGTCGGCGCCGAGCACGTCCTGCTGCCAGAAGGTGTAGTCGGCGTACTGGACCTCCAGCTGCTCCCACTCGGGCGCCCGCCCGTCCCGGCGCGCCGCGTAGGCGACGGAGAGGTCCCGTGCGAGCGGGCCCCTCGACCATCCGTCGCTCGCGATGTGGTGCACCACGACGATCAGCGCGTGGTCGTCCGGCGCGGTGGCGAACAGCCGGGCCCGGAACGGGATGTCGTGCTCCAGGTCGAAGGTGTGCCGGGCGGCCGCGGCCAGCGCCGCCGGCAGGTCCGCGGTGTCCACCTCGGTCACCGGCAGGTCGATCCGGGCCGACTCGGCGGCCAGGACCTTCTGGTACGGCTTGCCGTCCTTGGCCGGGAAGACGGTGCGGAGGACCTCGTGGCGCTCCACCACGTCCCTCAGGGCGTCCCGCAGGGCCTCGCGGTCCAGGGCTCCCCGCAGGCGCAGGGGGAGCGAGATGTTGTACGTGTCGCTCGGCCCCTCCAACTGCCCGAGGAACCACAGCCGCTGCTGAGCGTAGGACAACGGGATCATCAGATCTCCTCCTGCCTGGTGCGACGACGCAGGGCGGGCCTGGTGCGCTTGGGACGGTTGATGTGGGACGAAAGGCCCGCCACGGTGGGGCTCTCGAAGATCGCCCTGAGAGGCAGTTCGACCTCCAGGGCGGAACGGATCCGGCTGACCAGCCGGGTGGCCAGCAGCGAATGCCCGCCGAGTTCGAAGAAGCTGTCGTCGATGCCGACCCGCTCCAGTCCGAGGACCTCGGCGAACGCCTCGCACAGGAGCGTCTCCTCGGGCGTCCGGGGGGCGCGGTAGGAGGCCTCCAGCTCCGCCGTGCGGTCGGGGGCCGGAAGGGCGCGGCGGTCGAGCTTGCCGTTGACGGTCAGTGGCAGAGCGTCCAGGGCGATGACGGCGGAGGGGACCATGTAGTCGGGCAGGACGGCGGCCAGGGCCGTCCTGACCTCGGCCGTGTCCACCTCGGCACCGGTGACCGGGACGACGTAGGCGGTCAGCCGCTTGTCGCCCGAAACGTCCTCGCGGACGATCACCACACCCTGCGCGATGCCGGGTCGGGCGAGCAGGGCGGACTCGATCTCGCCCAGCTCGATGCGGTAACCGCGCACCTTCACCTGGTCATCGGTGCGGCCCAGGTACTCGAGCGTCCCGTCGGCGCGCCACCGCGCCAGGTCGCCGGTGCGGTACATCCTTGCGCCCGCCTCACCGAACGGGCAGGCCACGAAGCGCTCCGCCGTCAGACCCGGACGGCCCAGGTAGCCGCGCGCCAACTGCACACCCGCGATGTACAACTCGCCCGGCACGCCCACCGGAACCGGTCGCAGTGAGCCGTCCAGCACGTACGCCCGGGTGTTCCACATCGGCCGTCCGATCGGCACGACCTCCGACCCGTCCAACTCCTCCGGGAGCAGGAAGTCGGTGCACCCGACCGTCGCCTCCGTCGGACCGTAGTGGTCCACCACCGCGACACCCGGATGACGCTCACGCCACTGCGCCACCGCCGCCGCCTGGACCGCCTCACCGCCCACCATCAGCCGACCCGACGGACTCACCCGATCGCCCAACGAGTCCAGCACCGCCAACGCGCTCGGCGTCACCTTCATGAACGACGGACGCCGACCACCCAACACACCCGGCAACCCGTCGTCCAACGCGGCGACCACCACCTCGCCACCGCACACCAGAGCCCCGTACAGACCCGTCACACCCGCGTCGAACGACACCGACGCGTGCAGCACCGTCAGCCCCGAAACCTCCGGATACGCCTCCACACACCGGACCACGTAATTCACCAGGCCCGCCTGCGTCACCACCACACCCTTGGGGCGACCGGTGGAGCCGGAGGTGTAGATCACGTACGCCGGACTCTCCGGACGGTGGCCCGCACGCTCCGGGTTCGAAGTCGACAGCGCACTCAGGGCGTTGACGGTCTCGACAGCATCGATATCGATCCGCCGGACGCCCTCGGCCGCCTCCCCGGCCGCACCGACGCCGCCGGCGGTCAGCAGCACCACGGGACCGCTGTCGGCCACCGTCGCCGCCAGCCGCTCGACCGGGTACTCCGGGTCCAGCGGCAGGTACGCCGCCCCCGTCTTCCCCACCGCCAGCAGCGACACCACCAGCTCCACCGAGCGCGGCAGGCACACCGCCACCAGATCCTCCGGCCCGACGCCCTCGGCGACCAGCAGATGCGCCAACCGGTTCGCCCGCTCGTTCAACTCCCCGTACGTCACACCACCCGCCGCATCCGACACCGCCACCGCACCCGGCGACCGCACCACCTGCGCCTCGAACAGCTCCGGCAACGTCACCGCCGGCACCTCACGCGCCGTGTCGTTCCACCCCCACAGCACCAGCTCCCGCTCCGCCTCGCCCAACACCTCGACCCGGTGGGCCGGTTGGCGCTGATCGGCGGCCATCGCCGCGAGCACCCGGTGCAGCCTGGCGCCGAACTGCTCGGCCGTCCCGTGCTCGAAGAGGTCCCGGGCGTAGACGATGCGGCCCCGCAGGCCGGCCGGGCGCCGGTCGGCGGTGAAGCACTCCTCGAACGTGAAGTCGAGGTCGTACTTGGCCGGCCAACTGCCGTTCGGCAGGCCGCTGACGTCCAGCCCGGGCAGGTCGAGCGTGGCTCCCTCGTTGTTCTGGAGGACCAGCATGACCTGGAACAGCGGGTGGTGGTTCAGCGAGCGAGCAGGAGCCAGGCTCTCCACCAGTCGCTCGAACGGGACGTCCTGGTGCGCGAACGCCTCCAGTCCCGCCTCGCGGACCCGGTTGAGCAGGCCGGAGAACGTCGGCGAACCGGAGAGGTCCGTCCGCAGGACCAGGGTGTTGACGAAGAACCCGACCATGTCGTCCATGGCCGCGTCCGTGCGCCCGGCGACCGCCGTACCGATCGGGATGTCCTCCCCCGCGCCGAGCCGGGACAGCATCGTGGCCAGGGCGGCCTGGAGCACCATGAACATGGTCACGCCCTCGGCCCGGGCGAGCCTGGTCAGCTCCTCGTGCAGCCCGGCCGGGACGGTCAGCTCGACGACCCCGCCGCGGTGGGTCAGCGCCGCCGGGCGCGGACGGTCCGCCGGCAGCTCCAGCTGCTGCCGGGTGCCGTCGAGCGTCTTCTCCCAGTAGGCGAGCTGACGGTTCAGCACGCTGCCCGGGTCGTCGTCCGCGCCGAGCAGGTCGCGCTGCCACACCGTGTAGTCGGCGTACTGCACCGGGAGCGGGGCCCAGTCGGGCGCGCCGCCGGTGCTGCGCGCCGTGTAGGCGGACGAGAGGTCCTGCGCCAGCGGGCGCATCGACCAGCCGTCGCCGGCGATGTGGTGGATCACCACCAGCAGGACGTGCTCCTCGGGCCCGACCGCGAACAGGGTCGCCCGGATCGGGATCTCCGTGGCCAGGTCGAACGGGCGGGCGGCCTCCCGGGCCAGCAGCCCGTCGACATCGGCCGCGGCCGCCTCCACCACCGCGAGCTCGCAGCGGTACTTCTCCGCGGCGAGGACCCGCTGCCGCGGCTCCCCCGCCGGGGCCGGGAAGACCGTCCGCAGCACCTCGTGCCGCGCCACCACGTCCCGCAGGGCGTCCGCCAGCGCCGACCGGTCCAGGGCGCCCTCGAACCGCAGCGCCAGCGGGATGTTGTAGGCGGCGTTCGCGCCGTCCAGCTCGTTGAGGAACCACATCCGGCGCTGCTCCAGGGAGAGCGGCACCACGTCCGGACGGGCGGTGGCGACCAGCGCGGGCGCGGCCTCCTCCGCCTTCGACAGCCGGGGCGCCAGCGCGGCCACCGTGGGGCTCTCGAAGACCACCCGCAGCGGCAGTTCCACCCGCAACGCCGAACGGACCCGGCTGACCAGCCGGGTGGCCAGCAGCGAGTGCCCGCCCAACTCGAAGAAGTCGTCGTCGACGCCGACCCGCGGCAGGCCCAGGACGTCCGCGAACGCCTCGGACAGCAGCTGCTCCTCCGGTGTCCGCGGCGCCCGGTAGGACGCCTCCAGCGCCGCCGCGTGGTCCGGGGCCGGGAGAGCACGGCGGTCCAGCTTGCTGTTGGCCGTCAGCGGCAGCGCCTCCAGGGCGAGCACCGCGGACGGGACCATGTAGTCCGGCAGCACCGCCGCCAGCTCCGCGCGAAGGACGGCGGCGTCCAGCGCCGCGCCCGCCTCGGGCACCACGTAGGCGGTCAGCCGCTTGTCGCCGGGGACGTCCTCGCGGACGATCACCACACCCTGGGCCACGCCCGGCCGGGCGAGCAGGGCGGACTCGATCTCCGCCAACTCGATCCGGAAGCCGCGGATCTTCACCTGGTCGTCGGTGCGGCCCAGGTAGTCGAGCGTGCCGTCCTCGCGCCAGCGGGCGAGGTCGCCGGTGCGGTACATGCGCTCCCCGGCCTCGCCGAACGGGCAGGCCACGAAGCGCTCCGCGGTCAGGCCCGGACGGTTCAGGTAGCCCCGGGCCAGCCCGGTGCCGGCGATGTACAGCTCGCCGGGCACCCCCACCGGCACCGGCCGCAGCGCGGCGTCCAGCACGTACACCCGGGTGTCGTCCATCGGGCTGCCGATGGGCAGCGTGTGCCCGAGCTCGGCCCTGGCGGCCATCGGGTGCTGGGTGGCGCACAGCGTGGTCTCGGTCGGACCGTACAGATGGCGGACGGTCAGGTGCGGGAGGGTGTCGAGCAGCCGCGCGACCGCGGTGGGCGGCACGACGTCGCCGCCCGTGAGCACCTCCGTCACGTCGGCGAAGATCTCGGGGTTCTCCTCGCTGATGACGCGGAAGAGCCCGGCCGTGACGTGGACGTGGGTGGCCCGGGTGTCGCCGATCAGCCGGTGCAGGGTGGCGCTGTCGAGCTTGACCTCCGGCGCGATGGAGACGCTGCCGCCGTGGACGAGCGGGACCCACAGCTCGTAGGTGGAGGCGTCGAAGGCGTGCGGGGCGTGGAACAGCACGCGGTCGGCCGGGCCGACGTTCCAGCGCGAGTCCCGCACGAGGGCGGCGACGTCGGCGTGCGTGGTGACGATGCCCTTGGGGGTGCCGGTGGAGCCGGAGGTGTACATGATGTACGCCGCCTGGTCCGGCAGCACCCGCGTCGGGCTCACGGGCTCCATGGTGTCCGCGCCGTACGAGCCGTCCGCGCCGTACGAGCCGTCCGCTGCGGGCGAGACGGGCGCGGCGAGGACGTCGGCGTCGACGAGGACCACCCGGGCGCCCTGCGCCTCGGCCGTGCGCACGACCTCGTGCTCCCGCAGGGCGGAGTCGGCCACCAGCAGGTGCGGCCGGGCGTCCGCCAGGATGGCCGCCGTCCGCGCCTCGGGCGAACGCAGGTCCAGCGGGACGAACACGCCGCCCGCCTTGGCGATCGCCAGGAAGGTGGTGACCAGCTCCGTGGACCGGTGCATGCCGACAGCGACCGGCGCCTCCGGCCCGACCCCGTAGCCGGCCAGGACGCGGGCCAGGCGGTCGGCGCGTGCGTCGAGTTCGGCGTAGGTCAGCGTCTCGTGGTCCGGGGTGTCCGTGGTGTCCGGGTCCATGGCGCGCGTGCGCACCAACGCGACCGCGTCCGGCGTCCGGGCGGCCTGCGCCTCGAACAGCTCCGGCAGCGTCGCGGCCGGCAGCTCCCGCGCGGTGTCGTTCCAGCCGCGCAGCAGCTGGTCCTGCCGACGGTCGTCCAGGACGGCGACCGTGTCCAGCGTGGCGGCGGAGTGCGCCTCCAGGGCGCCGACCAGGTTCTCGACGGCGGTGTGCAGCAGGCCGCAGACGGTGTCGGAATCGATCGGCTCGGCCGCGTGCACCGTGAGCCGGAAGCCGACGCCGGTGTCGTCCACCGAGGCCGTCACCGGGTAGTTGTTCCGCTCGTGGGCGTACAGGATGTCGATGCCCGCGATCCCGGTTTCCAGCAGGCTGCCCTGACCGGACTCCGAACGCGGCTTGCTGTGGCGGTAGTTGAGGAGCGAGGTGAACAGCGGACTCTGGGCGGGGAGCCCGGCCACCTGCTGGGCGAGCGCCAGAGGAGCGTGCTCGTGCCGCAGCAGCTCGCCCAACTGGACCTGGACCGACCGCAGTCCGGCGTCCAGCGGACGGGTGGCGTCGATCCGGATCGGCAGGGTGTTGATGAACAGGCCCGGGGTCCGGCTCGCCGTGTCACCGGCATCCATCCGGCCGAGCAGCACGGTGCCGAACACGGGGTGCGTCTGGCCCGTCGTCGCGGCCGCGACGCGCGCCCAGGCGAGGTGGAACAGCGCGGCGGCACTGGCGCCGTGACGACGCGCCGACTCCCGTATCCGGACGGCCAGTTCGGCCGACAGCTCGACGATCGCCTCGCCGGTGTCACTGCCGTCGCCGCGGGTGCCCAGGACGCCGTAGGGCGCGGTGGGCTCCTCGACCTCGCCGAGGGCGCGCTCGAAGTAGGCGCGGTGCTGGTCGGCGGTGACCGCCAGGCGGGCGTGGGCGACGAAGTCGCGGTACGGCGCCGGCGCCGACAGGCGCTCGACGTCCTGGTCCAGGTGCGCGCGCACCTCGTCCAACAGGATCTCCAGCGCCTGGTGGTCGCGGATCAGGTGGTGGCTGCGCAGAGCGACCAACCAGCGTCCATCGGAAGTGATGCGAGTGATCGTCAGATCGAGCATCGGTGCCTGCCGGATGTCCATCGACGGCGGGCAGGCCGCCAGCAGCCGGGCCACCGCGTCATCGCCCTGGTCCCCGGTGAGCGCGACCTCCTCGACCGCCAACGGCGCCCGGCGCAGGACGACCTGGAGCGGCTGGGAGATGCCCTCCCACAGCACGACCGTCCGCAGGATGTCGTGCCGGTCGACGACGTGCTGGAGCGCGGTCACGAACGCGTCGACGCGCTCGCGGGAGTCGAAGCCCAGAACAACCGGGACGATGTAGACGTCGCGGCCCTGGTCCGCGTCCAGCAGGTGGTGGAAGAAGATCCCCTCCTGCAGCGGCGCCAGCGGGTAGATGTCGGCGATGTTCGCCGCACCGCCCGGCACCTGCTCCACGATCCGCGCGAGATCGCCCTCGGTGACCTCGGCCAGCGTGACCATGTCCGGGGTGAGGACGGTCGCGTCGCTGGGGATCCGGTTCTCCGGCACCACGAAGGCCCGGCCGGTGTCGACGGCCGCGAGTCCGGCCGGAGTCGGCGCCTGGAAGAGCGCCCGCACCGAGACCTGCAGGCCGCGCGAGCGCAGGCGCTCGACCAGGGTGACGGCCAACAGGGAGTGCCCGCCGAGCTCGAAGAAGTTGTCGTCGATGCCGACCTGCTCCAGCCCGAGGACCTCGGCGAACACCTCGCAGAGGAGTTCCTCGTCCGCCGTGCGCGGCGCCCGGTAGGCCTCCTGGATCGCGGTGATCTCGGGGGCCGGGAGAGCGCGGCGGTCGAGCTTGCCGTTGACGGTCAGCGGGAGTGCGTCCAGCGCCGTGATCGCGGACGGGACCATGTACTCGGGCAGGACGGCGCCCAGCCCGGCCCTGATCTCGGCGGTATCCACCTCCGTGCCGGCGGCGGGCACCACGTAGGCGGCGATGCGCTTGTCGCCCGGGACGTCCTCGCGGACGATCACGGCCGCCTGCGCGACATCGGGACGGCCCAGCAGGGCGGCCTCGATCTCACCCAGCTCGATGCGGTAGCCACGCACCTTCACCTGGTCGTCCGTACGACCCAGGTAGTCCAGCGTGCCGTCCTCCCGCCAACGGGCGAGGTCACCGGTGCGGTACATGCGCTCCCCCGGCCCGCCGAACGGGCAGGCCACGAAGCGCTCCGCCGTCAGACCCGGACGGTTCAGGTACCCACGGGCCAACTGCACACCCGCGAGATACAACTCGCCTGCGACACCGACCGGAACCGGCCGCAGCGCCGCGTCCAGCACGTACACCCGGGTGTTACTGACCGGCCCACCGATCGGCACCGTCGCCGTCCCCGGCACACACTCCCAGGCGGTGACGTCGATCGACGCCTCGGTGGGGCCGTACAGGTTGTGCAGCGGGATGCCCATGTCGCGCAGGAACGCGTCCCGCAGCTCCGGCGACAACGCCTCGCCACTCGCGAACACCGCCCGCAGAGATGTGCAGGTCCGCGCGGCCGGCTCCAGCAGGAACACCTGCATCATCGACGGGATGAAGTGCGCGACGGTCACGCCCTCCGCGCGGATCACCTCCGCCAGGTAGGCCGGATCGCGATGCCCGTCCGGACGCGCGACCACGAGCGTTGCGCCGGTGGTCAGCGGCCAGAAGAACTCCCACACGGACACGTCGAACCCGACCGGAGTCTTCTGCAACACCCGATCCGACGGCGTCAGGCCGTAGTCGTCCTGCATCCACGCCAAACGGTTCACCACACCGTCGTGCGCAACCACCACACCCTTCGGACGACCCGTCGACCCCGAGGTGTAGATCACGTACGCCGGACTCTGCGGGCCATGGCCCGGACGCTCCGGGTTCGAAACCGCCCGCATGCCAAGCGCGTTGACAGTGTCCGGGCTGTCCAGATCGATCCGCCGGACACCAACTGCCAAGGCCTCGTCCATCGTCACACTGTCGGTGACCAGCACCGCCGGACGGCCGTCCTCCAAGGTCGAGGCCAGACGCTCCGCCGGATAGTCGGGGTCCAGCGGCAGATACGCCGCCCCCGCCTTCCCGATCGCCAGCAACGACACCACCAGCTCCACCGAGCGCGGCAGACACACCGCCACCAGGTGCTCCGGCCCAACGCCGGCCTCGACCAGCAGGTGCGCCAGGCGGTTCGCCCGCTCGTTCAACTCCGCGTACGACACGACCTCACGCGCAGCACCACTGCCGAACACCACCGCCACCGCATCCGGCGTCCGCGCCACCTGCGCCTCGAAAAGCCCCGGCAACGTCCCCACCGGCACCTCACGCGCCGTGTCGTTCCATCCGCGCAGCACCAACTCCCGCTGCCTGTCGTCGAGAACGGCGATCCGGTCGAGCGTGGCGGCGGAGTCCTGCTCCAGCCCGCCGACCAGGTTCTCCACCGCCGTGCACAGCAGACCGCAGACCACACCCGAGTCCATCGGAGCACACGCCTGCACGGTGAAACGGAACCCGACACCGGTGTCGTCCACCGACACCGTCAGCGGGTAGTTGTTGCCCTCATGGGCGTACAGGATGTCGATGCCCGCGATCCCGGTCTCCGGCAGGTTCCCCTGGCCGGACTCCGAACGCGGCTTGCTGTGACGGTAGTTGATGAGCGAGGTGAACAGTGGACTCTGCGCCGGCAGGCTGGTCGCCTGCTGGGCGAGGGACAGCGGGGCATGCTCATGGTTCAGCAGTTCGGCCAACTGCGCCTGCGCCGCCCGCAGTCCTTCGCCCAGTCGCTGGGTGGCGTCGACCCGGATCGGCAGCGTGTTGATGTACAGACCCGGCGTACGGCTTGCCGCACCTCCCGCGTCCATCCGGCCGAGCAGCACGGTGCCGAACACCGGGTGCGTCTGCCCGGTCGTCGCCGCCGCGACCCGCGCCCACGCCAGGTGGAAGAACGCCGCCGCACTCACACCGTTCAGGCGCGCCAACTTCCGGACATGAGCGGCCAATTCGTCCGACAGCTCGACGATCGTCTCACCGACCTCGCCGCCGTCGCCGTGGGTGTCGAGCACGCCGTACGGCGCGGTCGGCTCCTCGACGTCACCGAGCGCCCGCTCGAAGTACGCGCGGTGCTGCTCGGCGGTGACCGCCAGGCGCGCGTGCGCGACGAAGTCGCGGTACGGCGCCGGTTCCGGCAGGCGCTCGACGTCCTGGTCCAGGTGCGCGCGCACCTCGTCCAGCAGGACTTCCAGCGCTTGGTGGTCCCGGATCAGGTGGTGGCTGCGCAGAACGACCAACCATCGGCCACCAGCGGTCCCCTGAGTGACAGTCAGGTCAAGAAGTGGTGCCCGTCGGATGTCCATCGACGGCGGGCACGCCGCCAGCAGCCGGGCGACCGCGTCGTCACCGGCATCGGCCGCCGGGGCGATCTCGGACACCACCAGCGGAGCCTGCCGCAGGACGACCTGGAGCGGCTGGGACAGTCCCTCCCAGAGCACGGCCGTCCGCAGGATGTCGTGCCGGTCCACCACGGACTGCAGCGCGGACACGAATCCGTCGACCCGCTCCCGCGAGTCGAAGGCCAGCACGGTCGGCAGCGTGTAGACGTCACGACCCTGGTCGGCGTCCAGCAGGTGGTGGAAGAAGATGCCCTCCTGCAGCGGCGCCAGCGGGTAGACGTCGGCGACGTTCGCCGCACCGCCCGGCACCTGCTCCACGATCCGCGCGAGATCGTCCTCGGTGACCTCGGCCAGCGTGACCATGTCCGGGGTGAGAGCGGTCGCGTCCCGCGGGATCCGGCTCTCCGGCACCACGAACGCCTGACCTGCGTCAACGGCCGCCAGCCCGGCCGGAGTCGGCGCCTGGAACAGCGCCCGCACCGACACCGACACACCGCTCGCCCGCAGCCGCTCCACCAGCGTCACCGCCAGCAGCGAATGCCCGCCGAGTTCGAAGAAGTTGTCGTCGATGCCGACCCGCTCCAGTCCGAGGACCTCGGCGAACGCCTCGCACAGGAGCGTCTCCTCGGGCGTCCGGGGCGCCCGGTAGGAGGCCTCCAGTTCGGCGGTCCGGTCCGGGGCCGGCAGGGCACGGCGGTCCAGCTTGCCGTTGACGGTCAGCGGCAGCGCCTCCAGCAGCACGACCGCGGATGGGACCATGTAGTCGGGAAGCGCCGTCGCGAGCGCATCCCGCAGCGCGACGGCATCCAGCTCCACGTCCGCATCCGTGTCCGGGACGGCGTAGGCGGTCAGCCGCCTGTCGCCGGGGACGTCCTCGCGGACGATCACCACACCCTGGACCACACCCGCCCGACCGAGCAGGACGGACTCGATCTCGCCCAGCTCGATCCGGTAACCGCGCACCTTCACCTGGTCGTCGGTGCGCCCCAGGTACTCCAGCGCCCCGTCCTCACGCCAACGGGCCAGGTCACCGGTGCGGTACATCCGCTCACCTGCCCCGCCGAACGGGCAGGCCACGAAACGCTCCGCCGTCAGACCCGGACGGCCCAGGTAGCCGCGCGCCAGCTGCACACCGGCGATGTACAGCTCACCCGCCGCACCCACCGGGACCGGACGCAGCCCGGAATCCAGCACGTACGCCCGGGTGTTCCACATCGGCCGGCCGATCGGCACGACCTCCGACCCGTCCAGCTCCTCCGGAAGCAGGAAGTCGGTGCACCCGACCGTCGCCTCCGTCGGACCGTAGTGGTCCACCACCGCGACACCCGGATGACGCTCACGCCACTGCGCCACCGCCGCCGCCTGGACCGCCTCACCGCCCACCATCAGCCGACCCGACGGGCTCACCCGATCGCCCAGCGAGTCCAGCACCGCCAACGCGCTCGGCGTCACCTTCATGAACGACGGACGCCGACCACCCAACACACCCGGCAACCCGTCGTCCAACGCGGCGACCACCACCTCGCCACCGCACACCAGAGCCCCGTACAGACCCGTCACACCCGCGTCGAACGACACCGACGCGTGCAGCACCGTCAGCCCCGAAACCTCCGGATACACCTCCACACACCGGACCACGTAATTCACCAGGCCCGCCTGCGTCACCACCACACCCTTCGGCCGACCCGTCGACCCCGAGGTGTAAATGACATACGCCGGACTCTCCGGACAGTGACCCGCACGCACCGGATTCGAAGTCGACAGCACACCAAGCGCATCGGCGCTCTCCGCGGCGTCCAGGTCGATCCGCCGCACCCCGGCGTCGACGCCCAGGCCCGGCCCCGCCGTCGCACCGGAGGCGACCAGCACCGACGGCCGGGCGTCCGCCACCGTCGCCGCCAGCCGCTCGACCGGGTACTCCGGATCCAGCGGCAGGTACGCCGCCCCCGCCTTCCCCACCGCCAGCAGCGACACCACCAGCTCCACCGAGCGCGGCAGGCACACCGCGACCAGGTCCTCCGGCCCCACACCCTCGGCGACCAGCAGATGCGCCAACCGGTTCGCCCGCTCGTTCAACTCCCCGTACGTCACACCACCCGCCGCGTCCGACACCGCCACCGCACCCGGCGACCGCACCACCTGCGCCTCGAACAGCTCCGGCAGCGTCACCGCCGGCACCTCACGCGCCGTGTCGTTCCACCCCCACAGCATCAGCTCCCGCTCCGCCTCGCCCAACACCTCGATCCGCCGGAGCGGGGTGTCGGCGGGGGCGGCGGCCATCGCCAGCAGGGTGTTGCGGAAGAGCGCCACCTTGGCGCGGTTGGTGTCGTCGCTGTAGAGCTCGGGGTTGACGTCCGAGGCGATGCCGATGAGGCCGTCGGTGGAGTTGTCGTAGAGCGACAGCGAGAAGTCGTTGAAGTGGCCGCCGCCCAGCGGCTTCAGCCGGACCGAGCAGGTGCCGAAGGCGAGGTCGTAGTCGAACGGCATGGCGCTCATGACCAGGCTGAACAGGTTGCCGCGGCCGACCAGCCCGAGGTCCCGGAGGATGTCCTCGTAGCGGTACCGCTGGTGGCGCAGCGCGGTGCGGATCGCGGTCCCGACCCGCCGGACGAGTTGCTGGAGGGTGAGGTCGTCCGACACGGCCACCCGGATCGGCAGCATGTTGGCCGCCATGCCGGGGACGTCGAGTTCCTGGCGGCTCCGGCCGAGGACGGGGACGCCGATGACGACGTCCTCGACGCCGGTCAGGCGGTGGAAGCAGAGCACGGAGGCGGCGATGGCCAGGCCGGAGACGGTGGTCCGCAGACCGCGTGCGGCCGTGCGGAGGTGCGCGGAGGTCTCGGCGTCGACGGTCTCGGCGTGCCGGGCCAGGGTGTGCGGGGTGTCGACGGGCGGGCGTCCGCCGCTGAGGCTGGGCATGTCCGGCCGGTCGGCCAGGGTTTCGGCCCAGTAGGCGCGGTCCTCGGCGAAGCTCGCCGAGGCGCGGTACTCGGTGTCCTTGTCCAGGAGGGTGTCCAGCGGCACCGTCCGCGGCTCGGGCACCGGGCCGCCGGCCGCGAGGGCGGTGTAGTGGGCGGCCACCCGGGAGGCGACGATGGCGCCACTGAAGCCGTCGGCGGCGATGTGGTGGCCGCGCTGGTACCAGAGGTGGCGGTCGGCGGCGACGCGGAACAGGGCGTAGGTGAAGAGGCGGTCGCGGTCCAGCCGCATGGGCCGGGCCAGGTCGGCGCGCATCCAGGCCTCGGCGGCGGCGACCGGGTCGTGCTCGGCGCTGACGTCGAAGGTGTGCAGCGGCCAGTCGTCCGGGGCGGCCACGTACTGGCGCAGCGAGGTGCCCGATCCGGTGAAGCGCACGTGGAGGGGTTCGACCCGTGCGGTGATCTCCCGTACGGCCCGCTCGAACAGCTGCTGGTCCAGGTCCCCTTCGATCTCCAGGCACTGGGCCACGCTGTAGACGGGGTTGTCCGGGTCGAGTTGCTGAGCGTTCCAGATGCCTCGCTGCGCGGCAGAGAGCTCCTTGTACGCGACGCCGACTTCTGACGTGCTCATACCACTCCATCGTCCCGTTGTGAGCGTGTTTCCACGCGTGCGTGCGTGCGGGGCCCGGGGTCGTCCGGCCTCGGGGCAGGGGCCTCCCGGGGGAGGTGCCGGCGCCGGGAGGCCGCCGCGACGGCAGGCCGAGGCCTCGGCCTGACCCTGCGGAGGAGGGACGGCCGGGCGCGGAATCGGGCGGGCGGGCGACGGGGGACGCGGGCGGGCCGGACGGCGGCCGCTCCGGCGCCGGGCAGCCCGAGCCGCCCCCTCGGGGAAACCGGAACCGCGGGAATCCCGGGCGACCGGTCATGGTCTGTCCGCTTTTCGGATCAATCCTGGCGCGGACCGGCCGACGCGTCAGTGAACCGCCGGCGAAAGAAGTGTGGAGAAAACGGCGGGCATTGACGCAGAACCCCCCCTGCGTGGAATGGGCCGACGGCCCCGCCCGCGAATCGAAGGACCCTCTTCGGTACATCTGGCGAGACCATTCCCGCCACAACGCTCACACATTGACTTTCCCCCGTATTGCCGACACTTCGCCACGCGAAGCGCACATGATGAACCATGCGCGGCGATCGCCGCTCCCGCGTCCGGATGGCAGACTCGGCCAACATCCGACGGGCTCCTGAGCAGGCGTCAGGACAGTAAAGTCGATCTTCAGAAGCCCTGCAATGTGAGCCCGGTCACAGGAAAACTGCGATTGCGGCGTCTATGCTGGTCACTCGCAAGCCCGCAGAACACGCTTGCTGCACACGTCGGGGGACAACGGGGTATGATGAACAGTTTTCGACCCATTCCAACAGGGTCCACAGCAATCCTTCTTTTCGGGGCCACGCCCCTCTGAAATCTGTCCTGAACATGTCATAAAGCCCATCGGTCCCCTTCCTTAGAAGGCCGCCGAGGCGTTTATCAGGCAGTCTTTTCCCTTTTTCCGGATATCGACGCCGCGATTGTCGCGCGTCGCACTTCGGCGTGCCCGGCAGGTCCCGGTGCGCGCCGGAAAAGGGCTGAACACGCATGCCTCCGACCGTGCGGCAGGGGCCGGTCCGCGATGTCCGCGGACAGGTGCGCCCGCGGCGGGGACGCCGTTCGACGCGAAAGGAACGCACCCTCGTGGATCCTGCTTGTACCTACCTGCTCGTTTGCGCCGGCTGCGACTGGCGGAGCTCCGACGACGGGCTCTGCCTGAGCTGCCCGCGATGCGGGGACGACACCCTGCTGCGCAGCGAGTACGCGGAACAGCGGTTCACCGTCACGCCGGAGCGGTCCGGCATCTTCCGCTACGACTGGCTGCCGGTCCGACGCGAGGTCGAGGGCTCCCACCGGCCGGCCGTCTACCGGAGCGCGGGGCTCGGGAAGGCCCTCGGCCTGACCGACCTGTGGATCTCCTTCAGCGGGTACTGGCCCGAACGCGGCTGCCGGATGACCTCCGGCTCCTTCAAGGAGCTCGAGGCCTTCGCGGTGCTGGGACGCACCCCCGAGCAGGCCGGTGTGATGGTCATCGCCTCGGCCGGCAACACCGCGGCGGCCTTCGCCGCGGCCGGGAGCGAGGGAGTCCCCCGGCTGCTGGTGGTCCCGAGCCGGGCGCTGCCGACCGTGGCGGCCGCCGACGCGGGGTCGGCGGACGTCCAGGTGGTCGCGCTCGAAGATGCCACGTACAACGACGCGATCGACTTCAGCCGGAAGCTGATCGCCTGCGGTCCCGGGTTCTTCGCCGAGGGCGGGGTCCGCAACGTCGGCCGCCGCGACGGGCTGGGCGTGGTCGCCCTCGCCGCCTTCGAGGAGATGGGGGTCCTTCCCGAGGTCTACGTCCAGGCCGTGGGAAGCGGCGCCGGGGCGATCGCCGTCCACGAGGCCGCCGAGCGCCTCATCGCCTCCGGTGCCGCCGACGGGCAGTCGGTCCCGCGGATGCTCCTGTGCCAGAACGCGGACTTCGCCCCGCTCGGCCGGGCGTGGCAGGGGCAGCCGGAGGACCCGGCACGGGCCGCGGCACCGCTCGACCTCTACGCCCCGGAGCTGGCCAACGCGACGCCCCCCTACCTCGTCGGCGGCGGTGTCCGGGACGTCCTGCGCGCCGGCTCCGGCGACATGCTGGTCGCCGGCCGCGCGGAGGCGGAGGCGGCCCGGGCGGTGTTCGAGGAGCTGGAGGGCATCGACATCGAGCCGGCGGCCGCCGTCGCCGTGGCGGCGCTGCGCGACGCCGTCCGGGACGGGCGGCTCGCGCCGGACGCGACCTGCCTGCTCAACGTGACGGGCGGCGGACGCCGCAGGCTGCACGCCGACGCCCCGGCCGCCGCGCCGCGGGCGTGGCTGGTGTCGCGCGGCGACTCCCCCGACGAGGTCGCGGCGCGCGTGCTGGACGCCTTCGCGACCGGCAGCCGACCGCGCGCCGTCGCCTCCGTGCGCTGAGCCGGAACCTCCGAGCCGAACCGTCAGAAGGGAAGTGGGCCCGTTGGGCAACCGCACCGTGGCAGGCTCGTCCCTGCCCCTCGACGTCCGGGACCTGCACGAATCGCTGGGCTCCCCGGTGAGCGCGTCGATGAACTTTCTCAACGAGGTGTCCCAGGACTACCCGGACGCGGTGTCCTTCGCCGCGGGCCGACCGTTCGAGGGCTACTTCGACCTCGACGACGTCCACCGCCACCTCGACGTCTACCGCCGCCACCTCTCCGAGCGTTTCGACGGTGACGAGGCGAAGGTCCGGCGCACCGTCCTCCAGTACGGCCGCACCAAGGGCGTCATCCACGAACTGGTCGCGACCCACCTGGCCGTCGACGAGGGCATCGTGGTGGACCCGGAGGCCGTCGTGGTCACCGTTGGCTGCCAGGAGGCGCTCTACCTGACCCTGCGGGCGCTGCGCGCCACCCCCGAGGACGTGCTGCTCGCGGTGACGCCGAGCTACGTCGGGGTGCACGGGGCCGCCCAGCTCGTCGACATGCCGCTGCTCCCGGTCCGGGAGTCCGCGGCGGGCGTCGACCTGGCGGACCTCACCGCCGTGGTGCGGGAGGCCAGGGCGGCGGGCCGGCGTCCGCGGGCCCTCTACCTCGTACCGGACTTCGCCAACCCCGGCGGGGTGCGGATGAGCCGGGAGGACCGGCTGCGGACCCTGCGCGCCGCCGCGGAACTCGACCTCCTGGTGCTGGAGGACAACCCGTACGGCCTGCTCGGCGACCCCGACGGGCCCCCGACCATGAAGGCCCTCGACACCGACGGACGCGTCGTCTACCTCGGCTCGTTCGCCAAGACCGGGCTCCCCGGCGCCCGGGTCGGCTACGTGGTCGCGGACCAGCCCGTCACCGGCCCGCGGGGCGGGGCCGGCCTGCTGGCCGACGAGCTGGCGAAGATCAAGAGCATGACGACGGTGAACACCTCGCCGATCGCCCAGGCCGTCATCGCCGGGAAGCTGCTGGAGAACGGGCACAGCCTGCGGGCGGCCAACGCGCGCGAGCGGGAGACGTACCGCGCGAACCTCCGGCTGATGCTGGACGGCCTGGCCGCGCGGTTCGGCGCCGGACAGGTGCCCGGCGTCTCCTGGAACACCCCGAGCGGCGGGTTCTTCCTGCTGCTCACCGTGCCCTTCGCGACGAGCGACGAACTGCTGGAGCTCAGCGCCGGCGGGCACCGCGTGCTGTGGACGCCGCTGCACCACTTCTACGCGGACTCCGAGCCGCGCCGGGTGATGCGGCTGTCCTTCAGCCACCTGCTCCCCGCGGAGATCGACGAGGGGCTGGACCGGCTGGCCGGCTTCGTCCGGGAGCAGGCCGCGGCCGCCGCGCGGTGAGGCCGGCCCGCGCACCGCGGGCCCCCGGGGTGCCATCGAGACCGAGGCTGAGAGGAAAGACGTGCGCCCAGCACACCAGTGGTTGCGAGTAGTGAAACCGTCGGCGGAGCCCCGCACCCGGATCGTCTGCTTCCCGCACGCGGGCGGCGCGGCGAGCTTCTACCGGGCGTGGGGGCCGTCCCTGCCCGACGGCGTGGAGCTGCTCGCGGTGCGGTACCCGGGGCGGGAGGACCGGCTGCTCGAACCGCCCGCGCGGACCATGGAGGCCCTGGTGGCCCCGGTGGTCGCCGAGTGCCTCCCGCTGCTCGACCGGCCGCTGGCGTTCTTCGGCCACAGCATGGGCGCGTCGGTCGCCTTCGAGGCCGCCCGCCGGCTCCAGGAGGCGCACGGCGCCCGGATCACCGCCCTGTTCGTGTCCGGGCGGTCCGGCCCCGGGCGGGAGAGCGTCCCGGAGCAGTCGTACGCGACCGCGCCCGACCGGGAACTCGTCCGGCACCTGAAGGAGCTGGGCGGCACGGAGACGGCCGCGCTGGACCACCCGGACCTGCTGGAGCTGGTGCTCCCGGCGGTCCGGGCCGACTACCGCATCGTGGAGGAGTACCGGGCCGATCCCGCCGGTGCCGTCCTGGACGTCCCCGTCGTCGCGTACTACGGGGACGAGGACGCCGACACCGACGCCGGGTCGGTGGCCGCGTGGGCCCCGGTGACGCGGGCGTCCTTCACCGCGCGGGCCTTCGAGGGCGGGCACTTCTACCTCACCGACCAGCAGGCCGGCCTGCTGCGGGACCTGCTGTCCCGGCTCGGCGTCCCGGCCGCCGACTGAACCGAGGCCGCCGCGAACCCGCGGCGCCGTCACCACCACCGCTAAGGAAAGACGACAGTGACGAACCCGTTCGAGAACAACGACGCCCCGTACCTGGTCCTGCGCAACGCGGAGGGGCAGCACTCGCTGTGGCCCGCCTCCGTCGAGGTGCCCGCGGGCTGGGAGACCGCGTTCGGCGAGGCCGGCCGCCAGGAGTGCCTGGACTACGTCGAGGCCAACTGGACGGACATGCGCCCGAAGAGCCTGGTCGAGGCCATGGCCGCCAACTGAGCGCCGCCGCACGTCCGTTCGCTGCCCGGGGCGGCCCGCCCCGGGCAGCGGACGGCACGCCACCCGAGCCTGCGCGGCCGGCGCGCCCGCCCCGCGCCGGTGGAGCCCTGCGACATTTCCAAGGAGAGAATCACGTGAGTGGGTCCGCGGTCTACGGCAACCTCGGCATCGAGTACGTCGAGCTGTGCGTGGACGACATCGACGCCGGCGCGGCCACCTGGGTCGGGCAGTACGCGTTCCGGGTCGTCGCCCCGCAGGTGGCGACCGGAGCGGGCCTCAGGAGCACCGCCCTCGCCCAGGGGGACGTCACGCTCGTCCTCACCGAGAGCCGGGACCCGGACCACCCCGCCGGCGCCTACACCGCACGGCACGGTGACGGGGTCGCCGACATCGCCCTGCGGGTCCCCGACGTGACCGCGGCCTTCGCCGAGGCCACCCGGCGCGGCGCGCGGCCCGTCGCCGCCCCGGCGCCGCACCCGGCGGGCGGCACCACCGCGACCGTCGGCGGCTTCGGCGACGTCGTGCACACCTTCGTCCCGGACGACGGCGCCGCACCGCCCGCGCTGCCCCACGGACTGGTCGTCGACCCGTCCGCCCTCGCCGCCGCGCGCGAGGTCGCGCCGCCCGTCGGCCTCCGGCGGATCGACCACTTCGCCGTGTGCGTCGACGCCGGCGAGCTCCAGGCGACCGTCGACCACTACGGCCGGGTCCTGGGCTTCGACACCATCTTCGAGGAACGCATCGTCACCGGTTCCCAGGGGATGGACTCCAAGGTCGTCCAGAGCCCCTCGGGAACGGTGACCTTCACCGTCATCGAACCCGACACCACCGCCGACCCCGGGCAGATCGACGAGTTCCTCGCCCGCCACGGCGGCGCGGGCGTGCAGCACATCGCCTTCTCGGTGGAGGACGCCGTGCGCTCCGTCACCGCCCTGTCCGAGCGCGGAGTGCGGTTCCTGACCGCCCCCGGCTCCTACTACGACCTCCTCGGCCGGCGGCTGACCCCGAAGAACCACCCGCTGGAGGACCTGCGCCGGTGGAACCTGCTGGTGGACGAGGACCACGCCGGCCAGCTGTTCCAGATCTTCACCCGCTCCGCCCACCCCCGCCGCACCCTCTTCTTCGAGGTCATCGAGCGCCTGGGCGCGGAGACCTTCGGGAGCTCCAACATCAAGGCGCTGTACGAGGCCGTCGAGCTGGACCGGGCGAAGCAGGGCGGTGCCGCGCGGTGACCGCCCCCTCCTTCCCCACCCCGGCGGTCCGCGACGAGCCCGCCGCCCGGTGGCAGCGCGAACCCGCCTGCCTCCAGGACCTGGAGCGGGCCGCCGCCGCGGTCCTGCCGCCGGACATCTGGGACTTCGTCGCCGGCGGCAGCGGCACGGAGTCCTCGGTGCGCGCCAACCGCGACGCCTTCGACCTGCTCCACCTGGTGCCGCGGGTCCTGCGGGACGTCGCCGACTGCGCCACCGCGTCCCCGCTGCTGGGCCGGGACACCGCGGCGCCGATCGCCGTCGCCCCGATGGCCTACCACCGGCTGGTGCACCCGGACGGCGAACTCGCCGTGGCCCGCGCGGCCCGGGACGCCGGCGTCCCCTTCGTCACCGGGACCCTGAGCAGCTACCCGCTGGAGGAGATCGCCGCCCAGGGCGGCCGGCTCTGGCTCCAGCTGTACTGGCTCAACGACGAGGCCAGGCTGTTCGACCTCGTCGACCGGGCCGAGCAGGCCGGCTGCGAGGCGCTGATGCTGACCGTGGACCTGCCCTGGATGGGACGCCGGCTGCGCGACGTGCGCAACCAGTTCACCCTGCCGCTGGACGTCCAGGCCGCCCACCTCGGTGACGGCTCGGCCTCCCGGGCCCACGCCCAGCGGTCCCGGACGTCCGCGGTGGCGGAGCACACCAAGGCCTTCATGACCGCCTCGCTCTCCTGGCGGCACATCGAACGGCTCCGCGAGCGCACCGGACTCCGGCTGGTCCTCAAGGGGCTCCTCGATCCCCGCGACGCCCGGCAGGCGGCGGAGCAGGGGGTCGACGCGATCGTCGTCTCCAACCACGGCGGGCGCCAACTCGACGGCGCCGTACCGCCGATGGCGGTGCTCCCGGAGATCCGGGACGCCGTGGACGGCCGCTGCGAGGTCCTGGTCGACGGCGCGGTGCGCACCGGCAGCGACATCGTCAAGGCCCTGGCGCTCGGCGCCGACGGCGTCCTGGTCGGCCGCCCGGTGTTCTGGGGCCTCGCCACCGGCGGCCAGGCCGGGGTCGGCGGCGTCCTGCGCATGCTGACCGAGGAGCTGCGGGACGCGCTCGGACTGGCCGGCTGCGACTCGGTCGAGGCCGCGCGGTCCCTGCGCGTGGTCACCTCCGCGCCGTTGCGGACGGTCTCCGCGCCGCACGGGTAGCCCCGGGGGCCCCGGCCCCCACCCGACCCGACGCTCCGGGCGCCACCGACCCGAGGACCACTGCCATGGATACAGCGCTCCCGTTCCCCTACCCGCCCGCCCGACCGGACGGGCCCTTCCCCGCCGGCGGCCGGCCCGCCGCGCCGCTGCACCTGCTGCGCCGCCCCTCCACCGCCGAGGGCTTCGCCCTGGACACCACCGCCCCGGAGGAGCAGCACTTCGTGCTGTCGGCCGAACTGCCGGACGAGCACGAGCTGTTCACCGACGGTCCGGGCACCTTCCACGACGTCCTGTTCCCGGCGGAGACGATGCACCAGGCGGCGCATTTCATCGCCCAGCAGTACTTCCGGGTCCCGGCCGACCGGCCCGAGGCCTTCGCCTCCAGCAGCGTCGACGTCCTGGACCTCTCGCCGTGGCGCCGCACCGGGCGGGCCGCCCACCTCGCCATGGAGCTCACCCTGACCCCGGGCGACGTGGTCAACGGCGTCCCGCGCGGCCTGGAGTGCGTGGCCCGGGTGGCCATCGACGGAGTGAACTGCGGACTCAACCGGACCAGGCTGGTGTTCGTCATGCCCGGGGTGCACCGCAGCCACCGCGCCCGGGGCAGGCGCGAGAGCCTGAACGACTCCTGCGCGGTGTCCGCGTCCGGCGCGAACGGGGCGCTGCGCCCGGCCCGCGTCGGACGGAGCGACCCGCGCAACGTGCTGGTCGGTCCGCCGCTCAGGGTCCTCGACGGGGAGTTCCTGCTGCCGGTCGACCCGGCCCCGGAGCACGGGCTGTTCCGCGCGGCGGCCGACGGCCCGATCCCCGGGTCGCTGTTCCTGGAGGCCTCCCGGCAGGCGTCCCTGCTGGTGGCCGCGGAGCTGCACGGCTTCGAGCCCGGCCACGCCGTCCTGACCCACTGGCGGACCTCCTACCGGGGCCTCGGGGACACCGACCTGCCGCTCGCCTGCACGGTCTCCTCCCGCCGCCCCACCCGGGACGCGGCCGGCCGGCCGGTCGCCCGGATGCGGGTCGTCTTCAGCCAGGGCAGCCGGGTCGTCGCCAGTGCCTCCGCCTCCCTCCTGCAGGACTGCTGAACCCGGCCGATCGAAAGGACCATGTGATGCGCTTCCGGATCCTGGGGCCGGTCTCGCTGTCCCCCCGCACGCCGTCCGCCGCCAAACCGCGCGCGCTGCTCGCGACCCTGCTGGTGCGCGCCGGGGAGGTCATCTCCTCGGACAGCCTGATCGACGAGCTCTGGGGGACCGAACCGCCCCGCACCGCGACCACCACCCTCCAGGTGTACATCTCCCAGCTGCGCAAGCTGCTGGCCGAGGGCAGACCCCCCGGCCTGGAGACCGAGGAACTGCTGCTCACCCGGTCCCCGGGGTACCTGCTGCGGGTGCCCGAGGAGGACTTCGACCTGGCCCGCTTCGAGACGCTGCGGGTGGCCGGCCGTACCGCCTACGAGCAGGGCGACTTCGCCGCCGCCTCCCGGCTGCTGCACGACGCGCTGGCGGTGTGGACCGGCCCGGCGCTGTCCGGCGTGCCGCACGGGGTGCGCCTGGAGAGCACCGCCATCCGGCTGGACGAGCTGCGGATGGAGTCGCTCGACCAACGGATCCGGGCGGACCTGCGGCTCGGCCACCACCGCAAGCTCGCCGGGGAACTGATGGCGCTGGCCACCGAGCACCCGCTGCGGGAGGCGCTGCACGGCCACCTGATGGTGGTGCTGTACCGCACCGACCGCCAGTCGGACGCCCTGCGGGTCTACGCCAGGCTGCGGCGCTCGCTGGTCGAGGAGCTCGGCGTGGAACCCGGGCGCTCGCTCAAGCGCCTCCAGGAGCGGATCCTGCGCTCGGACCCGTCCCTCGACTGGAGACCTCCCGAGCCGGCCGGCGGGTCCGCCGCCCGGGCCGCCTCCCCGACCACCGGGCCGCTGCGGGGGCTGCCCGGCGGGACGGAGAGGCTCATCGGCCGCCACGAGGAGACCGCCTCGGCCGAGCGGATGCTGCGCGGCGAGGCCGGCCGGCCGCCGGTGCGGCTGGTGGCGGTGGCCGGCCGGGCCGGCGTGGGCAAGACCGCGTTCGCGGTGCGGCTGGCCCGGCAGGTCGCGGACGCGTTCCCGGACGGCCAGGTGCTGGTCCGGCTGCGCGGGCCGCTCGGCCGGCCGCTGACCGCCGACGAGGCGACAACCGCCCTGCTGCGCGGGCTCGGTGGGGGCGACCACGGCGCGGCGGACCAGGTCCCGGCGGACCGCGGGCAGCTCACCGCGGCACTGCAGCGCGCCTTACGGGGGCGCCGGCCGCTGCTGGTGCTCGACGACGCGGGCTCGGAGGAGCAGGTCCGCCCCCTGCTGTCGGCGGTCGGCGACTGCTCGGTGATCGTCACCGGCCGGCGGATGCTCTCCGCCCTCGACGGCGCCCGGCACCTCGTCCTCCAGCCGCTGCGCCCGGACGAGGCGATGGAGATGCTCCACGTCGCCGGCGGGGAGCTGATGGCGGCCGACCCGGTGGCGGTGGCGGAGATCGCCGGGCTCTGCGGTCACCTGCCGCTCGCCCTGCGGGTCGCGGCGGCCTCGCTGGTCGCCCGTCCGCACACCACCGCCGAGGGCCTGGCGGCCCGGCTGCGCGACGAACGGACCCGGCTGGAGCGGCTGCGCGAGGGCGACCTCGACCTGCGGGCCTGCCTGATGACGGCGTACCAGGAGGCGCGGCCCGAGCAGCAGCGGGCGTTCCGGCTGCTGGGGCTGGCCCCCGTGCCCGACTTCGCGCTGTGGACGGTGGCGGCGCTGCTCGACGTCGAGGCGTCCGTCGCCGAGGAGCTGGTGGAGGGCCTGGTCCGCGCCCAGTTGCTGGAGACCAGGCCGCAGCCGGACGGGCAGGTCCGCTACGGCTTCCACGAGCTGCTGCGGGTGCTCTCCGGGGAACTGCGCCAGCAGGAGCGCACGGACTCGCTGCGCGCGGCGACGGCACGGCTGTGCGACGCCTACCTGTCCCTCGCCCGCCGGGCCGACGCGCTGCTCACGCCCGGCCGCAGCCGGCAGCCCGAGGAGCCGGCCCCGGCGCCGTCGTCCGGCGCGGGCGACCGGGCACCGGCGCCGTGCGCGCCGCTGGCCTGGTTCCGGCAGGAGGCCGCCGGGCTGGTGCAGTCGGTGCGGCTGGCGCACGCGGCCGGGCTGTGGTCCCTGGTGTGGGAGCTGGCGGGCAGTACCGCCGGGTACTTCCAGACCTGCGCGGTCTGGGACCAGTGGGAGGCCTCCCACCGGCTCGCGCTCGACGCCGCGCGCCGGGCGGGCTCCCCGGCCGCCGAGGCGGCGGTGCTCCACTCCCTGGGCGACCTCGCCTGGCAGCGGCGCGAGGCGGACCGGGCGCTCGGCCGGTACGGCGAGGCCCGCCGGCTGTTCGGCCTGGCCGGAGACCGGCTCGGGGCCGCGCGCTGCCGGATCGGCGAGGCCGACGTCCTGCTCGGCCTGGGCCGCCCGACGACCGCCGCCCGGCGGTACGGCCGGGCGCTGGCCCTCTGCTCGGCCGGCCACGACCTGCGGGGGGTCGTGGCCGCGCTGGGCGGTCTGGCGATGGTGAACCTGCACCAGGGGCTCCCGCTCGGCGCCCTCCGGCTGCTCGACGAGTGCGGGAGGGCCGCCGAACGGCTCGGCGACCGCCGCTGGGCCACCTACGCCCGCCGCACCGCGGAGCGGATCACCGGTCCGGACGGGCGGGCGGCCGCCGTGGAGGTCCGCCCGGGCATGTGGCTGCTCGACCCGGGCCGGCCGTCGTTCGCCCCGGCCGGCGCCGGGCGGACCGGCGGGCCGCCCGCCCGGCAGCTCCCTCAGCGGCTCTGAGTCCCGCTGAGGGCCGGCCCGCGCGGGCCGGCCCTCAGCGGGACTCAGA